>NZ_JBEXLC010000050.1:0-55616 GCF_040609795.1 Nocardia sp. NPDC004604 | reverse complement strand
CTGCGCGCCGCGGTCGGTCCGTCTCGGGATCCATCATCGCGTTGAGGACCAGGTTGACCATGCCGTCGCCGCCCGCCGCCACAATGACATCGGGTTCACCGCGAGAACCGAACCGATTGCCGCCCAACGGATTCGCCGATTCGCAAGCCACTCCGCGACCGGTACGGCACCGGCCGCGAGCAGTAGCGGATACATCCCGCCCAGGTAGTACGCCTTGCCGCCGGTGATGGCGAAGACCACGAACATCAAAGCGTAGGCGACCGCGAAGGCCCGGCAGCGCGCATCCCGCCACAGACGCCAGAGCCCGAACATCCACAGCGGCACCAATAACGGACCCATCAGCCCGAATTGCAGAACTACGAACGCCACCGGCGAGTCCGAGGTGCCGGAGGAGCCACCCGCGATCGCCCGGCTCAGCTGCCATTGCGGCCAGCCATGGTGCGCCTGCCACCACAGATATGGCAACCAGAGCACCACCGCGAGCCCGACCGCCATCGGAAAGTACTTGGTCGCGAATATCTTTCGCGGCCCCACCAAGACCAGCGCCGACACCAGCGCGCCGACCGAAAAGACCAACAGCGCCTTGTTCTGCAACCCGATCCCGACGACAAGCCCCACCCCGAGCCACCACCGCGGGTCCGTCGCCATTCGGCATCCGCTCGCGTCCGCCCCCGCACCGGCACGCTCCCCGGCTACACGTGCACCCCCACACTCCGCACCCCCACACTCCGCACGCTCACGGTCCGCACCCTTGCGCTCCACGCCCGCACACGCACCCCTACCCTCCACACCGTCACGCTCCGCACCCGCACCGTCCACCACACCCGAGCGCGCACCCACCAGCCTTCCGCGCCCGCCCCTCCCCGCAGCCAGCACCTCCGGATCGCGCAGCAGCCGCAGCACCAGCAGGCAGACCAACGCGAATGCCGCCATATCGAAGGACGTCGTGGTCAGCAGATGACCGATACCCAACACCATCGCCGCACTTGCGACCGCGGCCGACGCCAGCACCTGCGCCGCGCGACCACCGCCGAGTTCGCGCGCCATCAGCCCTGCGGCCACGACAACCAACGTCGCCGCTGCGATCGACGGAAGACGCAGCAGCAGTAACGAATCGGCATCGATTGCCGCCATTGTGCGGGCGAGTAGCGGGGTCAGTGGCGGCTGATCCGGATAGCCCCAATCGAGGTGGCGGCCAGCGGCGAGAAAGTACAGCTCATCCCGGTGATAGCCATAGCGCTCGGCAAAGGCGGCCAGTAGTGCGACAAAGAGAACGGCGACGGCGAATAGCGGTCGCGCCGCGATTTTGGGCACTCGTCCAGCCTGACACACTTCAGCGGCATAGGCTGCACCTCGACGCATTTCTTACTCAAGAGTAAGATAGCCTTACTCAGGAGTAAGATAGCTGGGGACAAGACCGCACCACACCCATCCGAGAAAACAGGTGATGATGAGCACTCGAGACAGCGCAACGAAGCGAAGTCCAGACACGTCCGCGGTCGGCCTGAACCACCCCAAGCGGGACTGGATGGGCGCGGCCATGCGGGTGATGACGACCCTTACCGGTTCGGAGCTCGCCGAGAAGTACAACCTGCGCAAGCCGATCGAGCGAGTCACCTACGAAGGCACCAAGACCGGGTTCCGTACCCTCGGTGCCGCCACTCGCGCATTCGGCAAGGTTGCCGGTGGTGGGGCTCCGAAGCGCCTTGCCGACAACGAGTCCAAGAAGAAGGGCTACTTCGACCTGACCCCGAGCGACGAGCAGCAGATGATCGTCGAGACGGTGAAGGAATTCGCCGCCGAGATCCTGCGCCCGGCCGCCTACGAGGCCGACAATGCCGCCAAGGCGCCGCGCGATCTGCTCGAGCGCGCCGCCGAACTCGGTATCACCGTGATCAATGTGCCCGAGGAGTTGGAAGGCGCGGCCGCCGAGCGCGGCGCAGTCACCAACTCGCTGGTCGCCGAGGCGCTCGCACACGGCGATATGGGCCTGGCCCTGCCGATTCTCGCGCCGAGCGGTGTCGCGGTCGCTCTGTCGCAGTGGGGTACCGATGCCCAGCAGCAGACCTACCTGCCCGCCTTCACCGGCGAGAATGTGCCGCAGTCCGCGGTCGTGATCAGCGAGCCGCGCGCCCTGTTCGACCCGTTCGCACTGCAGACCAAGGCGACCCGCTCGCCGAGCGGCTTCCGCCTCAACGGTGTGAAGAGCCTCGTCCCGGCCGCCGGTGATGCCGAGCTGTTCATCATTGCCGCCGAACTCGACGGCCGCCCGGCACTGTTCATCGTGCCGTCCGACGCCCAGGGTCTGGTCGTGGAGGCCGATCCGAGCATGGGACTGCGGGCCGCTGGCCTCGGCCGCCTGCTGCTCGACAATGTCGCGGTCGGCGCGGACGCCATCCTCGGCGACAGCGACGCCAAGACCCGCGCCGAGGAGTACGCCGACGCGGTGCGGCTGGCTCGCCTCGGCTGGGCCTCGCTCGCCATCGGTACCGGTCAGGCCGTGCTCGACTACGTGATTCCGTACGTCAACGAGCGTGAGGCGTTCGGCGAGCCGATCTCGCACCGCCAGGCAGTCGCGTTCATGGTCGCGAATATGGCAATCGAACTGGACGGCCTGCGGCTCGTGACCCTGCGGGGTGCGTCACGCGCGGAGCAGGGTCTGTCCTACGGCCGCGAGGCGGCGCTGGCCCGCAAGCTCGCCACCGATAAGGGCATGCAGATCGGTCTGGACGGCGTGCAGCTGCTCGGCGGCCACGGCTTCACCAAGGAACACCCGGTCGAGCGCTGGTACCGCGATCTGCGGGCCATCGGCGTCGCCGAAGGTGTCGTGCTCATCTAACCGGCTGGTTCCTCAACTTCCAGGAGATATTCCATGATCAATCTCGAACTCCCCAAGAAGCTGCGGGCCAGCGCCAATCAGGCCCATCAGGTCGCTCAGGAGATCTTCCGGCCGATCTCGCGCAAGTACGACCTCGGCGAGCACGAGTACCCGGTCGAGCTGGACACCATGGCCGCCATGGTCGAGGGACTGGCCGACTCCGGCACCCAGAAGATCGGCGGCGCAGCCGGTGGCCGCTCCGATTCGGACGAGCACGCCACCGAACTGCTCGGAAACACCAACGGCGGCAATATGTCCGCGCTGCTGAACGCGCTGGAGACCTCCTGGGGCGATGTCGGCCTGATGCTCTCCATCCCCTACCAGGGTCTCGGCAACGCGGCCATCGCGGCCGTCGCCACCGATGAGCAGCTGAAGCGTTTCGGCAAGGTGTGGGCCTCGATGGCGATCACCGAACCGTCCTTCGGCTCCGACTCGGCCGCCGTCACCACCACCGCCGTGCTGGATGGCGACGAATGGGTGCTCAATGGCGAGAAGATCTTCGTGACCGCGGGCCAGCGCTCCACCCACATCGTGGTGTGGGCGTCGGTGGACCGCAGCCTCGGCCGCGCCGCGATCAAGTCGTTCGTCGTGCCCCGCGACGCTCCGGGCCTTTCGGTGGCGCGGCTCGAGCACAAGCTCGGCATCAAGGCCTCCGATACCGCGGTATTGCTGTTGCAGGACTGCCGGATTCCGAAGGACAACATCCTCGGCAGCCCGGAAGTCAATGTGGAGAAGGGTTTTGCCGGGGTCATGCAGACCTTCGACAACACCCGCCCCCTGGTCGCGGCAATGGCGGTCGGTGTCGCACGGGCGGCGCTCGAGGAACTGCGTGCCATCCTGACCGAAGCCGGTGTCGAGATCTCCTATGACATTCCGGCCAATAACCAGCACGCCGCGGCCGCCGAATTCCTGCGCATGGAAGCCGACTACGAGTCCGCCTACCTGCTCGCCCTGCGCGCGGCCTGGATGGCCGACAACAAGAAGCCGAATTCGCTCGAGGCCTCCATGTCCAAGGCCAAGGCCGGCCGGACCGGCACCGATGTCACCCTGAAGGCCGTCGAATTGGCCGGTGCCATCGGCTACTCCCAGCGCACCCTGCTCGAAAAGTGGGGCCGCGACTCGAAGATCCTCGATATCTTCGAAGGCACCCAGCAGATCCAGCAGCTGATCGTCGCGCGCCGAGTGCTCGGCAAGACCAGCTCCGAGCTGAAATAGCAAGTGCCACAACAGAAATCCGGTGCGAGTCGACTTCATGACTCGCACCGGATTTCTATTTGCTGGGGTCAGCATCCACGGCTACACGCAATCTCAGGCCGTCAGCAGGCCGATAGATCCCACGCTGCCGCTGTGTCATCCATGGCCTGACGGGCACGCTCATTGCTGGACGAGAGCGGATGCATGTACACCCGGAGCGTGAACCGGGGATCTTCACACCTCGAACCACAACTGATGGACATCGCAGCAGCGGCACGCCGTGGCACCGAGCGACTGCCGAAAAGTGTGCGGCCTCTTCGGCTGAGCGCGGGTCAGGCGCAGACGCGATTCAGTTCGTCGGTGTAGGGGTTGAGCTCTGCGACGCCGTCATCGATCAGCGCTCGAGCGTAGGCCGTGATGGCCTCCTTTTCGGCCCCTTGGGCGAAATCGCCCAGACCGGTCAGCCTCTCGGAAAGGGCTGTCGCCGTCGCCTGGTCCATGGTGCCGCCACTCTGGTCGATTGCAATGTTGATCAGCTCGATGGCCTTGGCGCAGCTGGGGGACTGGGCGTACGCGGGCGTGGCTGGAAGGAAGAGTAGAGCGGCAGCAGCCGCAGTGAACGCCGTGGCGAAGGACAGCGACTTGGTCATGGTTTCCCCTCGAGGTGTGAGTAATGGGCTCCCGCGCACGCAGGGGCAGCAGTATCCGAGCAGCAAAGCAGCCCTTCAGGTGCGCGAGCGTCGCCTATTATGCCCACCCCCTCCTGGGCACGGTGGGTGGACCCAGTCCGGCACCTCTCGACCGGAGGTGCTCTCGCCCTATGCGATCCGGCCGACAACATGCTCTGACGAGTGCGGACGGCCCCTTGTTCAGAGATACACCATTCTCGAGGACAAGCAGTTCGGGAGGAAGTTCGACACCGCAGACGTCGGCAGCCCTCATTGCGAGGAGCACGGGTGCCCTCAGCAAGTCGAATGGGAGGACGCGTAGCAACATTCGGCGGCTTGGCACTGCTCCATGACCAACCTCAACTCGCGCCGAACATGCAACTGCCCAGTCAATTTCTCTTGGCGCAAATGTATCGTCCCCATCTAGTCGCGCGCCGAGTGCTCGGCAAGACCAGCGCCGAGCTGAAATAGCAAGTTGCACAAGGCAGAACCGGTGGCGGTCCGAATGCGGATCGCCACCGGTTTTCTGTTCCTCGATCGCAGGGCATCGGGATCTGCCCGGCAGTATCGGGTGCCGCAGACCATCGGCAAAGTAATGACCGGTATGTTGGCTGTGATCGTTCAGCGGACGAATTCCACCGAGCTGTACCAAGACCCCGCAAGGAGACTGGTTATGCAGAGACTGGTTTTGATACGTCGCTTTACCGCCGCACTCGCGGCCGCCACCGCATTCGCAGCTGTTTTCGTTGGCCATGCCGCTGCCGAACCGGTCGCGATCGACTGGAATGCGGCTGTGCAGCAGCTGCGGGCGGCGGCCAGCGGCAATCCCGCGGCCGAGCAGGCCGTGGACCGGCTGCTGGCCTCGGGACAGGTTGTCACTCAGGTGGCACTGCCCGCACAGCCGTTCCAGATGCCAGCGCAATCCGATATCGGGCGCGGTGACGGGCCGGGCGTCTACGGGTCCGGGGTCGCCCTCGGGTACGACGGGTTCCGATTCGGATTCTTCGGCGGACCGGGCACGATCTCCCCGATCCAGGACGGCGCCAGACTGCAGGTGATGTGGATCAACCTGTCCAACGGCCGCAGCGGCACCGAGACGCTCAACGAGCACAGTGACACCACGGTCGACACCACCATCCGCACCCGCACCCTCGACCTCGGCAGCGGCCTGGTCGTCGCCGCGGTCTACGGAACACTGTGGCACCGTTGGCCCGTTCCGGTCAGCGATGCCAACCCGGACGGTTTCCAGTACAAAATGGGCACCATCTCCATCCCGTCCTTCGGGACCTTCTACAACTGACCCCGGCACGCGAGCCCCGGCACGGATTTCCGTGCCGGGCTTCTGCATTGCGACACCCAATGCTGAACTATTGCCAGTAATTACGTAATTCCGTAAATTTGCGCGAGTGAGCCTGGAAGAACGACTAGCGGAGCTCGAACGCCGACTCGACTCCATGGAACTCGCCGGTGATAGCAACGGTCGAGCGAATGTATCTGTCCCGCCGGAAGGGTGGGCGCTGCGGCCGCTGCGGGAGCAGTTCGCGGACGAGCGCAATGGTGGGGTGATGTTCGCCGGTTCGGGCCGACTGCCCAGTGCGGAGCAGTACAACTGGCAGATCCAGTTCAGCACCGATGACATCGTCGCCTACGACTGGGATGATGCCGCCGAATGCCTTGCCGCCCTTGGCAGTCCGGTGCGCCTACGCATTCTGCGGGAAATCATCCGCGGCAGCAGAACTGCTGCCGAACTCACCGACCTCGACGAGGTGGGCACCTCCGGTCAGATCTACCACCACCTGCGCCAACTCGCCGCGACCGGCTGGCTGCACACCGTGGGCCGCGGCCGCTTCGAAGTACCCCCGAACCGGGTCGTCCCACTGTTGGTCGCATTGACGACCGCGCGACGGTGACGCTCGAGATCAGCAGGAACCGGCGCGATTCGACAGCAACCTGTGACGCACGCCATACGCTGATACGGTTGGTCACACATAGACGCCCGTTCGATATCGCTAGGTCGAGGGCCGACGCGAGTTCCTTGTGGAGGTATTCGACAATGAAGTTGGCGCATGCGCTCGAGGTTGTCAAGGCGCTGGGAGTGCTGCGGGCGCGCGGGGTCAGCGATCCCACGAAGCCCGTGGAAACGCTGCGTACCGCGAAGGAATCGCAGGTCTACGGACCGCAGGCGACGCTGATCCGGCATTCGGCCCGGGTCGCGACCAATGCCCCCGCACTGGTGGACGAGCGCGGCGAACTGACCTATCGGCAGTTGGACGAGCAGTCGACCGCGATCGCGCGCGGGCTGCGGCAGGCGAATCTGACCGAGGGGTCCGTGGTCGGTGTGCTGGCGCGCGACCACCGCGGCCTGATCCTGGCCATGGCCGCCGCTGGCAAACTCGGCGTGCGGGTCGCGCTGATGAACACCGGATTCGCCAAGCCGCAGTTCGCCGAGGTCTGCGAGCGCGAGAAGGTCAAGGCGGTCCTGCACGACAGCGAGTTCCTCGGACTGCTCGACGCGCTGCCGATCGATCTCCCGCGCTACCTCACCTGGGTCGACGAAGGCACCGAATTGCCCGAGGGCGCAAAGACTCTCGATGATCTGATCGCCGCCAACTCGACCGCGGACCTGCCCGCGCCGTCCAAACCGGGCGGCTTCGTCATCCTCACCAGCGGTACCACCGGCCTGCCGAAGGGCGCACCGCGCAGCAAGGTCACCCCGCTGGCCACCGCACAGATGGTGGACCGAATCCCGTTCCCGGTCCGGGGAACTCAGGTCATCGTCTCGCCGATCTTCCACAGCACCGGGCTCGGCACCTATCTGGTCGCCTCCGCTATGGGCAATAAAGTTGTGGTGCGCCGTCGCTTCGACGCCGAGGCCACGCTGAAGATGGTGGCCGATCACAAGGCCGAAATGCTGGTCGCGGTGCCGACCATGCTGCACCGGATGACCGAACTGGCACCGGAGATCCGCGCCAAATACGACACCACCTCGTTGAAATGCATTCTGCTCGCGGGTTCGGCGCTCGCTCCGGAGCTGTGCGTCAAGGCGACCCAAGTCTTCGGCCCGGTCCTGTACAACCTCTACGGGTCGACCGAATGCGCCGTCGCCACCGTCGCAAATCCAGAGGATCTGGCGCTCGCGCCCGGCACCGTGGGCCGTGCGCCGATCACCTGCGAGGTCCGGCTCTACGACGATAACGACAAGCAGGTCACCGCGATCAACACCACCGCGCGCATCTTCATCCGCAGCGGCGCGCCCTTCGAGGGCTACACCGACGGCAGGCATAAGCAGATCATCGACGGCTATATGTCCAGCGGCGATGTCGGGCACTTCGACGAGCACGGCCTGCTGATGGTGGACGGCCGCGATGACGACATGATCGTCTCCGGCGGCGAGAACGTCTTCCCGCAGGAGGTGGAGAACCTGTTGCTGGAGCGGCCGGATGTATTCGACGCGGCGGTGGTGGGCGTCGACGATGTCGAGTTCGGTAAACGCCTGCGCGCCTTCGTGGTTCCCGAGCCGGGGCATTCCCCCGACGGCGAGGAGATCAAGACCTACGTCAAGGAGAACCTGGCCCGCTACAAGGTGCCCCGCGACGTCATCTTCCTGGACGATCTGCCGCGCAATCCCACCGGCAAACTGCTGCGCCGGGTACTCGTCGAGTACGACGTCAAGGCGTAGCCGAACGCGGCCGCCCCGGCGAAAACCGGAGTTTACCAGCGCGTTTCACGTATCCCACGGCTGACGAGCCCGGACGCGTCCGGGCCGGTGAGATACATGACACACCGAGTCACAGATGCTTGCTATTGTTAGCGGCAGCACTGGATCTCGAAGTTGCGGTCCACACCACCCCCGGTCCCGGTGGGCGGACTGCGGAAGGCGTTGTCGAATGTCTCTATCTCTGCCTGCGTTGAATGACTCCGTTCGGAAGGCGGGCGATCTCGCCCAGGGCGTGAATGTCATGGTCAAGCGGCGGCTGTTCAATCCGCTGCGGCCCGATCATGCGGTCCGGTCCGCATTCAACGTGCTGAAGTTCGGCCCGTTCGCCGGTGTCGTCATGCATGCGGCACAGACCAGGCCGGAGGCAGCCGCCATTGTCGACGAACGCGGCGAGGTGAGCTTCGGGCAGCTCAATGAGCAGTCGAGCGCGCTCGCGCGTGGTCTCGAGGCGCAGGGTCTCGAGCCCGGCGACGTGGTCGCCCTGCTGGCCCGCGATCACCGTGGCATGGTGCTGAGCCTGCTCGCGACCGGCAAACTCGGCGTCCGCACCGTGCTGATGAATACCGGCTTCGCCAAACCGCAGTTCGCCGATGTGGCCGAGCGCGAGCACGTCAAGGCCGTACTGCACGACAGCGAATTCCTCGATCTGATGAGCGCGATTCCCGCCGAGATCCCGCGCGTGCTCACCTGGGTCGACGAGAAGGACAATGTTGATCCGTCGGTGCCGACCATCGAATCGCTGATCGCGGGCCGCTCGACCGAACCGGTGCCCGCGCCCGCGAAGCCGGGTGGCATGGTCATCCTGACCAGCGGCACCACCGGCACTCCTAAGGGCGCACCGCGCGATCGGGTCAGCCCGTTCGCCTCGGCCCAGTTCGTCGACCGGGTGCCGCTGCCGAATAACGGCACCATGATCATGGCCGCGCCGATCTTCCACGGCACCGGCCTATCGCAGTTCACCCTCGGTCTGGCGCTCGGCAATCGGGTGATCTTCCAGCAGCGCCGGTTCGATCCGGAGCGCACGCTCGCGAATATCACCGAATACAAGGCGGATTCGCTGGTCGTGGTCCCGACCATGCTGCAGCGCATCCTCGATCTCGGCGACGCGGTGCTGGCCAAGTACGACCCGAGCAGCATCAAGGTGATCTTCGCGGCGGGCTCGGCGATCGCGCCCGATGTCGTGACCCGCACCCTCGACTACTTCGGCGACAGCCTCTACAACCTGTACGGCTCCACCGAATGCGCGGTGATGACCGTCGCGACCCCGGAGGATCTGCGCAAGGCCCCGACCACCGCGGGCAAGGCGCCGGTCGGCATCCGGATCGTGCTGCTCGATGAGAACCGCAAGCCGATCACCGAGCCCAATGTGACCGGCACCATCTTCGTGGACAACGGTTTCGCCTTCACCGGCTACACCGACGGCCGCACCAAGGAGATCGTGGACGGCATGATGTCCAGCGGTGACGTCGGACATTTCGATACCGATGGCCTGCTCTACATCGACGGCCGCGACGATGACATGATCGTCTCCGGCGGCGAGAACGTCTTCCCGCTCGAGGTGGAGAACCTCATCGCGGGCCGCGACGATATCTTCGAGGCGGCCGTGGTCGGCGTGGACGATCGCGAATTCGGAAAGCGGTTGCGCGCCTTCGTCGTTCCCGGTCCGGACGCCAAGCGCGACGCGCAGGAAATCAAGGATTACGTCAAGGCGAATCTGGCGCGCTACAAGGTGCCGCGCGAGGTGATCTTCCTGGATGAACTGCCGCGCAATGCAACCGGCAAGCTGCTGCGCAAGCCGCTGATCGAAATGGAAATCGACGCAAGCTGATTCGAACTCGGGGCCGCACACCTTCGATTTCCCGGCCGCGGAATTCGTTCGGATATCCGAAGGTGTGCGGCTTTTGTATTTCTTCCACCTGGAAACTCGATGCACCCATGAATTTCGGCGGTCGACCGGGGCAGCAATCGACTGGTAATTCGTCAGCTATCATCAGCGCGTGAGTATCGAGTTCGGCCCGGCCGCTGCGGGGCAACGCAGCGCCGTCGCGCGAGTGCGCGGCGCATGTGCCGGTTCGATCTCCGGAGCCATATCCGTTGCCGCACATGGGTGGGCGTCCGGCGGTATGGCGCCGAGCGGTACCACCCTGGCACTGCTCGCTGCCGCCGCGGCCGTCGTCGGCGCGCTCGTCGCCGGTATCGCATCGCTGCGCCATAGCTCGATCGGGCTGGTCGTCGTGCTGGCCATCGGTCAACTGCACGGCCACCTCACCATGGGGTGGAGCTCGGGGCATATGCATCACGGCGACGTCCAGCTCAGCCCCGGGATGTTGGCCGCGCACATTGTCGCGGCCATAGTCGCGGCAATGGTGATCCGAGGCGCGGAAGCCGCGTATCGGATCGGCTGTGCGGTGCTGTCCCAAGTGCTGCCGATGCGCTATCGCCCGCCCGCGATTCCGGGGCCGGTGCCACTGCGCCTGACCCATCGCGATCGCGTCATTCTGCGGATCTTCGCCGCGGACTCACTGCGCACGCGCGGCCCGCCGCTGGTGTTCGGTTACTGATTCTCCTTTACCCGGTGCACGGGCTCCGCTCGTGCGTCGCCGTCACCCGCGCACATCCTCTTCCGCGGACGAGATTTCACATCACCGTGTGACATCGATTCCGTGACTCACGGGTGCCCCGATCAGCTCTGCCGTCGATCGCACCCGGTTGTTGCGCAGCGCTCTTCGCGCCCGGCGAAACGCCGGGATCCGCTGTCCGTCATGAATTCCGCGTATCGCCGCGATTAAGGCGTTCGGTGGATTCCGACGGCGCTTGTCGACGACGGACGATTCCGGGTGCTTTCCGAACTCCAGAAACGAATCACCATGACAATTACGGACATCAGCCCACCGGATGCCGAATCATCTGATCCGGCAGCGAAAACAACTAATCGGCCGCGCAATGGCCTCTATCCCCTGGCCATGCGGCTGCATTTCTACGCTGGCGTATTCATCGCACCGTTCATCCTCATCGCCGCGGTCACCGGAGCGCTCTACGCGATCTCCCCGACCCTGGAATCGATAACCTCGCACGATCTGTTGAAGGTCGAGCCGAACGGCGCGATGCGGCCGCTGTCCGAACAGGTCACCGCGGCAGTCGCCACCCAGCCGACGCTGAAGCTGGTCGCGGTGGCTCCGGCACCCGAGGCCGACGACACCACTCGTGTGCTGTTCGATGACCCGTCACTCGGTGAGTCCGAACGACGCGCTGTCTTCGTGAATCCCTATGCCGCGCAGCCGGTCGGCACCGATGTGGTCTACGGCAGTTCGGGTGCGCTTCCGCTGCGCACCTGGATCGATAGGCTGCACCGGGATCTGCACCTCGGTGAGCCGGGACGCATCTACAGCGAACTCGCCGCCTCCTGGCTGTGGGTTGTCGCGCTGGCCGGTCTGGTGCTGTGGATCCGCCGGGTCCGCGGCCGCCGCAACCGGAACTCGGCGGCCTGGCTGCTGGCACCGGACGGCGCCCAGCAGGGGCGCGGCCGGTCGATGAATTGGCATGGCGCCGTTGGAGTTTGGATCATGCCGGTGATCCTGCTGCTCTCGGCGACCGGTATGACCTGGTCGACCTATGCGGGCGAGAACATCACCGAACTGCGCCAGCAGCTCAGCTGGACCACCCCTGCGGTGAGCACCGCGCTGCCGGGCGCGACTGCCACCGAACACGCCGGGGGCGATCACCACGGTGGTGGCGACCACGCGCCCGCGGCGGTCGATACGCCGACGCGGATCGCGCAACTCGACGCGGTGTACGCGGCGGCGCGCGCCAATGGCATTACCCAGGGTGCGGAGATCAGCATTCCGGCTAAGCCCGGCGTGGCATTCGCGGTGAAGGAACGGCGCATGCCCGGCACCTATACCGTCGACGCGGTCGCCGTCGACGGCGCGACCGGCACGGTCACCAGCACATTGCCCTACGCCGACTGGCCGCTGATGGCCCAACTCACCAACTGGGGCATCCAGTTCCACATGGGCCTGATGTTCGGGCTGCTCAACCAGTTGCTGCTGCTGGTGGTGATGATCGGGCTGATCGCCGTGCTCGTGCTCGGCTACCTGATGTGGTGGAAGCGACGGCCGACCCGCGGTTCGTCGCGCTTGGCCATCGGGCGCGCACCCCGGCGCGGCGCATTGCGCCGGACCTCGTCGTGGCTGGCGCTGCCCATTGTGGCGGCCGCGCTGGTCGTCGGCTGGTTCGTCCCACTGGTCGGGTTGAGCCTGCTTGCCTTCCTCGCCGTCGATGTCATCGTCGGCCTGATCGCACGCGGCCGCGCCACGGCATAGCTGAATACCGCCGGGGCGTGAGGGGCTCCGGCAGTTACCAATTCGACCTACCGGACGTCAGAGGTACGGCCGTTGTATCGGCGGCGGCGCCGTCGGCTGCGTGCTCGGCGGTATCGCCGGTACGACGGTCGCCTCGGCCACCATCGTCGGCCTATTCGGTCGTTCATTCCGGCCGCCGCCGTCGGCTGCGTCGGCGGCATTGTCGCGATCGGCGCGCTCGGTGTGCTCGCGGGTCAGATCCTGGTGACCGCACCGGTCGCGATCGGTGCGGCGATCCAGTACTTCACCACGCTCGGCCAGTCCTTCAACGCACCGGCGAAGTAGCCTGCGGCACAACGAAAGACAGTGCCCCGGCCGATAACGATCGGGCGGGGCACTCGCTCGAGGCACGCTGGCGGCGACCGCGGAAGGTGCGTCCGAAACGCGATGGGATACCCCTGTGGCGACCGGCGATCCACCCCGCGCGCTGCGCGATCGGCTCATTCCACCGCGGCCTTGGCCTGCGGCCAGATGCGGGCCAGGTCGATCAGGTGCGCGAGCTCGGTGTCGAAATCGTGCGCGATCACGGGCAATGGCGGTGGAACTCCGGTGCCGGCGGGCGGTAGGCCCGCCTTTCTGGCCTGCGCCGCCCGCATCAGCCGATGGGCATAATCGGCAATCGCCCGGTTCGATTCGGGCTCTCGCACGGTATTGCGTTGCGTTGCATCGGATTCGGCCGGGAGGTAAGCACCCAGGTGGAGCATTGCGTCGCGGATCTCCACAGTCATCCGCAGTAGACGGGTGGCTGGATCCGAGCCGTGTCGCGCGTCGACGGGCATGACGATCTCCGGGACCGCCGCAGTGAGATCACGCCACAGCGGCAATAGCCGACGGCAGGTTCGGGTGGCGCGATCCATACCCGCTCGCAGCATCAGCTCCGCGACCAGTGGTACCGCGAGCAGCGTCGAACCTAACGCGACGAACAGGGTGAATGCAGCCGGGACCAGCGACAGTGGTGGTCCGTCGGGCCATCCGGTGGTCAGCTGGGAAAGCGAGAGTGCCTGCGCGCCCCAGATAACAGCAATGCTGCCGATCATGCCGAAAGACACGATCCGAGCCGCGCGCGGCGTATCGATATCGCGGAGTGCGCCGAGGCAGCCGCGAGCGAACACGAACGTGTTGTAGGTGAGTGGTACGGCGAAGGCGCAACCGATGCCCAGTCCATCCCACGCACGGCGCAGGTCGACGGTGCGTCCCGAGTATCTGACCGATGCCGCGGTCAGGACTATCGAGACCGTTGCGACCAGGGCGACGAGACCGCCGTTGCGCTGGTTGCGCCATACGGTCTCCGGCACGGAATCGGCGCTGATGAGCCGACCGATGCTGTACAGGTACGTGGTGGTCATGAGAACGCAGCCCAAGGCAAGCTGATTCGCCGGGTCATCGATGGTCGGCGTCGATGCGCACCGGTACATCAGCAGGGCCACGATGCACCACAGGCCCATGTGGATTACGAGTCGGCCCATGCGGTTGTCGAACCGATCGACATCAGTGCCACGGACGAGCCACAGCCAACCCGACAGCCCAACCGCGAGGTAGCCGATCACCGCCCAGGCCACGACTCCCGGCATCGGCGACGACATCGATGCACCCTTTCGGTCCGGCGGAACTCATGCCCGTCGGAGGATACTGCCGCCTCGACGACTCCTAGAACCCAAGACAATTGGGCGGGGGCATTCGCTCGAGGCACGCTGCCGCTAGCGACGACCACGGCCTTGTCCCGTGTGCTACAGGGCAATCCGGAGGCGACCCGTATCTTTGCCGACTCAGCGATGGGTGTATGCATCGACGACCCGTCTTACCTTGTCCAGCGCTTCGCGCAGGGTGTCCAGATTTGTCGAGCCGAGAGCCAGCCGGAGCGCGTGTGGCACGTGCGCGGACGTGGCGAACGGTTCCGCCGTGGACACCAGGACGTGTTCGCTCATCAGCGCGGTTGCTATTTGGTCGGCCCGTACGTCCTCGGGCAGCGGGAGCCAGAGGAAATACGACGACGCATGGCTGACCTGAGGAAGCCCCGCCAGCGCGTCGCGGGCGATCGACTGTCTGATCCTCGCATCATCGCGCTTTTGCGTCTCCAGCCTGGCGACGGTGCCGTCGTCGAGCCACCGGCACGCGATCGCTGTCATCACCGCAGGGGTGTTCCAGGTGGTGGCGCGGATCGCGCGCTCGATGGCGGGCACCAATGTGGTTGGAGCAGTGACGAATCCGAAGCGCAGGCCGGTCGCGACGTTCTTGGAGAGCCCGGAAACGTTGACGGTCCTTTCCGGTGCGAGCGCCGCCAGTGGGGGTGGTGGCTGCTCGGCCAGGAAGGCGTACGCGGCGTCCTCGATGATGAGCAGTTCGTATCGGCGCGCGATCTCGACCAGCTGCTCACGGTGGTATTCCCCGGTGACCCATCCCAACGGGTTGTGCAGCGTCGGCATTGTGTAGACGGCACGGACCCGCCGCGTCGCGCAGAGCTGTTCGAGCGCGTCGAGATCGGGCGCGTCGCCCGCCGCGGGAAGCGGTGCCAGTTCCAAGTGGAGCGCATGGGCGAGCACCTTGAAGCCCGGATAGGTCAGGGCATCGACGGCTACGACGTCACCGGGCCGCAGCATCGCCATGGCGGTGACGGTCAATCCATGCTGAGCGCCATTGACGATCAGCACCTGATCGGCGCCGACCGCTGATCCATTCCGTCGCAGATGGCGGGCTACGGTGGCCCGCTCATCGGGTCGGCCGCCATGGGGCTGGTAGCGCAACAGGGCCTCGAGGTCACCCTGGGACGCCAGCTGACGCAAAGCCTGCCGCAGCATATCGGCCTGACCAGGTAGTGCGGGGTAGTTGAAGTTGAGATCCACCACGTCAGCCGCAGCCGCCTGTAGGTCGATGCCATGGCTGGGCGGCAGCGCGATCTCACGAACAAAGGTGCCTCGGCCGGGTTCCCCACTCACCAGCCCCATGGCTTCGAGCTCGGCATAGACCCGCGACGCGGTTACCAACGCCAGCCCTTCCCTGGCCGCGAGTTGGCGATGGGTCGGGAGCCGCGTCCCGGATGGCAACCGCCCCGCCCGGATATCGGACGCCAACGCGTCCACGATGCCTTTGTATCTCGAGACCGCCACGCCCTGATTGTATGCATGACAATTTCTTGATTGTATTGGATCACGGCCGTACGGTGCCCGGTAGCGACCGGGAAAGGCAACCGACATGCATATCGCCATCCTCACCTTCGAGGGCTACAACGAACTCGACTCGCTCATCGCGCTCGGCGTTCTCAATCGAGTCAAGAAGACCGACTGGCGGGTATCGATCGCCAGTCCTACCCGGCGAGTCCGTTCGATGAACGGTGTGGTCATCGAGTCGACGGCCACCCTGGAGGAAGCCGGCGCCGCGGACGCGGTCATCGTGGGCAGCGGGATGCAGACCCGCGAAGTTGTCGCCGACCAGGAACTGATGGCACGGTTGCGACTCGCCCCGTCTCGGCAACTGCTGGCCGGACAATGTTCCGGGACGTTGGTGCTGGCCAAGCTCGGACTACTCGACGGTGTACCGGCCTGCACCGATCTGACGACCAAACCGTGGGTCCAGGCAGCCGGAGTCGATGTGCTCGAGCAGCCCTTCTTCGCCAAGGGCAACCTCGCCACCGCGGGCGGCTGCCTCGCATCGCACTACCTCGCGGCCTGGATGATCGCCCGCCTGGAAAGTGTCGAAGCGGCCGAAAGCGCTCTGCACTACGTCGCTCCGGTCGGCGAGAAGGAAGACTACGTGGCACGCGCGATGGGCAATATCAGCCCATACCTGACCAGCGAACCGGCTCGATGACCGGCTCCTGCGCGGGATCTCGAATGTTCCGACCTAACACTCCAAGGTCACCGATCCGCGCCGGTCAGGGCTCGGGTGGCGAATCCGCCTCGGCGGCAGGCGCAGCGGTCTCGGTCGGCACGGACACCGGCCGCAACAGCACCCAGACCAGGAAGGCGAGGGCCACCGCACCCATGCCGACACCGGCCCAGACGTTCACATTCACACCACCGGTCTTGGCCTCCTCGGCGGCGGTATTGTGCACCAGCCCCGTCACGATCAAGATGACGGCATAACTGCCGAGCAGTGCGCCGACAATGGTCCGGATATCGAAAAGCATCGGCTGGCCTCCTTATCCGACAATGATATTGAGGGCGATGACCAGGACCAGGGCAATGCCCGCGAGCAGCACCGGACGCTGATACCAGGGCAGGCTGGCCTCGTCCGGATCGTGGCGCAATTGTTTGGGCGTCTCCGAATAGACGAGCCCGACGAGTTCGGCATCCGGTTTCGATGCCGTCACCTGGGTGACCGCGACGCTGACGGCGATATCCACGACGAAGGCGACACCGGCCGCGACGAAACTCGACCCCTGGCCCGACATTTCGAAGACATCGGTCTTGTGCAGGATGAAAACCACAATGGCCGAGAGGGTTCCGAAGACCAGCCCCATCCAACCCGCCGTCGGTGTCATCCGCTTCCAGAACATACCCAGAATGAAGGTCGCGAACAATGGCGCGTTGAAGAAGCTGAACAGTGTCTGCAGGTAGTCCATCATATTGCTGAAATTGGCCGCGATGAAGGCGGTTCCGATGGCCGCGACGGTCGCGCCTACCGTGGCCAGCCGCCCCACCGTCAGGTAGTAGCCGTCCGGTCGATCCCGGCGCACATACTGCTGCCAGAGGTCATAGCTGAACACCGTATTGAATGCGGAGACATTGGCGGCCATCCCGGCCATGAACGCCGCGAGCAATCCGGCGAGCCCGACGCCGAGCAGCCCGTTCGGCAGCACATCCTTCATCAGATACAGCAGCGCCTGGTTATAGGTGACATCACCGGAGAAATTCGGATCGGCCGTCACCGCCGCCTTGTACTCGCGCATCTGCGGCACCAGCACCGCGCTGATCATGCCGGGAATCACCACGATCAATGGAATGAACATCTTCGGATACGCGCCGATGATCGGGGTGCGCCGCGCGGCGGAAATGGAATGCGTCGCCAGGGCGCGCTGCACCTCGACGAAGTTGGTGGTCCAGTATCCGAACGAGAGCACGAATCCGAGTCCGAACACAATGCCGACTACGGAGAGGAAGCTATTGGAGAAGCCACTGAGCGCGGTGCCCGGCCAGGACTCCAACTGTTCGGCGCCGCCCGGTGATGCGGTCACCTTGTCCCGCAGCCCCTCCCAGCCACCCGCCTTGTGCAGGCCGACCAGGGTCAGCGGCAGCAGCGCGGCAACGATGACGAAGAACTGCAGCACCTCGTTGTAGATCGCCGCGGACAGTCCACCGAGGGTGATGTAGGAGAGCACGATCGCCGCCGCGACGATCACCGACACCCACAGCGGCCAGCCGAGCAGCACATTCAGGATGGAGCCGAGCAGGTACAGATTCACTCCGGCAATGAGCACCTGCGCGATCGCGAAGCTCAACGCATTGACCAGATGTGCGCCGGTGCCGAAGCGCCGCCGCATGAACTCCGGCACGCTGCGCACCTTGGAGCCGTAGTAGAACGGCATCATCACCACACCGAGGAACAGCATGGCGGGCACCGCGCCGATCCAGAAGTAGTGGAAGGTCGGGAAGCCGTATTCGGCGCCATTGGCCGACATGCCCATGATCTCGACCGCGCCGAGATTGGCGGAGATGAAGGCCAGTCCGGTCACCCAGGCGGGCAGCGATCGGCCGGAGAGGAAGAAGTCGATACTCGACGAGACCCGCCGCCTGGCCAGCAGACCGATGCCGAGTACGAAGAGGAAATACAGCGCGACCAGCACATAGTCCACCGGCTGCGCATCCAGGCGCAGCGTCGACGAGGCCTGTACCGAGACGGTATCCGGCGCTGCTATGAAAACGGTCGAATCGGCAAGCGGCACAGCGTCGTCCCTCCAGGTATTAAACCGGGCGTCGAGCCAGTCGTGCGTTCTACTGTGCGTGATTGTGCCTCACCCACGCGGCACATTCACGCACAAAGGTCGGATGTATCGCCCGATCGGCTGCTCAGTCGACGCGGTGGGCGCCAGCGCCCGGCAGCACCACGAAGGTGCGCGGTGCGTCGAAGCCCGATTGCACGAACCGGTTTCGCACCGCTTCGGCGACCGTCGCGGTGTCATTGCGATCGGTGAGCGCGATGACACTGCCGCCGAACCCGCCGCCGACCATGCGTGCACCGTGCGCCCCGGTGTCCAGCGCCGCGGCGACAGCCGTGTCCAGAGCCGGTGTGGACACGGCGAAATCATCGCGCAGGGATGCGTGCGCCGCGGTGAGTATCGGGCCGATCTCGCGCGGATCCACACCGGCCCGCAACTTCTTGGCAACTGTCAGCACTCGCGCATTCTCGGTGACAACGTGTCGAGCCCGCTGACGCAGGACCGGATCGGCGATCCGATCGAGCGCCACGATCGAATCGACATCGCGCAGTGCGGATACGCCGAGTTCGATGGCCGCCGCCTCGCACTCGGCGCGCCGGGTGGCGTAACCCCCGTCGACCAACTCGTGCGGTTGCCCGGTATCGATCACGAGTAGTTCCAATCCGAACCGGTTCAGGTCGAACGGGATCTGTTCGTATCCACCGCCACGGCTCGCCGCACTGCGAAAGTCACGGACGTCGAGGAAGAGCGCGTGTCCCGCCCGGCACAGTATGGAGGCGGACTGATCGAGCACGCCCGTCGGCACTCCCACGTAGTCGTTCTCGGCGGCGCGCGCGAGATCGATCAACTCCCGATCGGTGACGCTGGGCGCGAACAGATCTCGCAGGGCAACCGCCACCGCACACGACAACGCGGCCGAGGAGGATAGGCCAGCGCCGATCGGCACCGCGCCGTCGAGTTCGAGATCGACCCCGTCGACCGGATACCCGTGCCGTACGAATTCGGACACAACGCCCAGCGGATACCGCGCCCACGGCGGCAGCCGATCCCGTTCCGCGCCAAGGTCACCCGGCTCGACAAGCACCACCTGACCGGGGCGCTGCCGCGACGCCACCCGCGCAAGTCCGTCTCGGCGGACCTCGGCCACACACTCGACTACCAGCGGTAATGCGATGGGCAGCACGAAGCCGTCGTTGTAATCGGTGTGCTCACCGATGATATTGACCCGCCCGGGCGCCACCCACTTCGGCACGAATTCCTCACTTCGGTCTATCGGCCAGTGCCCACGCCTGCCATCCCAGCAACCACCGGAACCACACCCTACGAGACACGCCGCGCGAGCACGGTCTTCGGTCGGCGCGGATGCGCGATCGATCTTCTTGACGCACAGTCGAATTTGACGCAATACCGGCCTGCAAAATCGGCCGACGGTTTCGGGAGGGCATTATGATTCACACGACCCCACGCAGCGGCCTACTCGGGCTGCAGTGGATCGATCGACTACTCCCGCCTATGGGCAGGCCGGATCGCGACGATCAGCGTGACTCCGGAGCTCCACTGACGATCGAGATCGGCGCGGCGACCGGGGCGGGCCCGACGGCTATGTCGGCCTTCGATGCGGCACTGCGTGACCTGGGAGTAGGTGATGCCAACTTGATTCGCCTGTCATCGGTCATTCCGCCGCGCGCCACCTTGGCCCGCACGGGTCGGGTCCGCAAGCCGATCCCCTGGGGAGATCGGCTCTACTGTGTCTACGCCGCGCAGCATGCGCACGCGGCGGGTGAGCGGGCCAGCGCCGGTATCGGCTGGGTACTGCGCGACGACGGTTCCGGCGCCGGACTTTTCGTCGAACACGAGGCCGAAACCGCCGCGGAGGTGGCGCGACTGATCCGATCCAGTCTGACCGATATGACCCGCAACCGGCCCGAGCGGTTCGGCCCGATTCAGCTGTGCACCACCGAGGCCCGCTCCGATGGCACGCCGACCTGCGCGCTGGTACTGGCCGCGTACCACACCACCCCGTGGGGGCAGCGATGACGGCGGCAGCGCGCAGCGATTCGACGCGGGTTGGCGGTCGAACGACGGGTGGGCTGCACGTCACTATCGAATCGCGCATTCCGGACGACCGGATCGAAATGTTCCACCGGCTCTACGAGGAGGCCTTCGGCCCGTTGCGGACCAAGGCCATTGCCAGACAGGTCCTGCACCGTTCCGAATTCCACGAGGAGATGGTCGATCCGCGGGTCGCCAAACATGTCGCGCGCACCGCGACCGGCGAACCCATCGGGGTGACCACGCTGACCAAACATCTCGAGACCGTGCCGTGGATCAGCCCGGAGTACTTCACCACCCGCTATCCCGAGTACGCGGCGCGCAATGCGATCTACTACGCCGGTTTCACCCTTGTTGCGCCAAGTGCACGACAAGGCGCCGCGTTCCATGCCATGATCAAATCAGTTGTCCAGGTACTGGTGGCCGAGCGCGCCGCGGTCGGTTGGGACATCTGCTCGTACAACAACACTCGTTTTTCCTTCGCCGACAGCATTCGAGCGGTGCTCGATGAGCAACAGGCGAACGTCGAAGTCGCGGTGGAGGATTCACAGACCTACTACGCGGCGCGGTTCACTGGGGATGGAGCGACCTAGGGGGGCTGATGACAGTCAGCGAAGAGCAGTCGATGACCGCCCGCCACCGTCTCGAAATGTGGTGGAGCACAGTACTTCTCGCCGGTATCGCGATCGGGCTCGCGGTACTGCTCCTGGTCGATCGGCAGCCCCTGTCGCTGCTGACCATGGCCGCCGTGGTGATCGGCGCGCTCACCATGATCGGCATCGGCCTGTGGCGGCACCGACCAGAGCGGCCGCTGCCCTGGTATCTGCTCTCGGCCTCGGCCGTGCTGTTCGCCACGGGCACGGCCACCCGGGAGATCGACGATCACGCGATGCACCCGATCGACGATCTGTTCACTCTCGCAGGCTATTTCGGCATCGGCGTGGCCGCGACGCTGTGGCTGCGCCCGCGCCAGGTCCGGGCCAACTACGACCTGCTGCTCGACTCCGCGCTCATCGGGCTCGGTGCCCTGCTGGCCTCGTGGACCTTTCTGATCTCACCGATCCTGCAATCGCACGACACCACGATGAACACCCTGGTTGCCGCGACCTATCCGGTACTGGACGCATTGCTGCTGACCCTCGTCGCGCATTCAATGGCGACCGCGACCCGGTCGGAGACCTCGCTGCGCCTACTGCACGTCGGCCTGATCGCGGTGCTCATCGGCGATCTCGGCTACAGCCTCGATACCGTCGGCAGCGCACCCGTCGGACACGAGATACTGCCGGCGCCACTGCTGCTCGCCTACCTGATCGTCGGTGTCGCGGCACTGCATCCGACCATGGCGACCCTCGGTGCGCCCCGGCGCATCCACCCACATCACTCGCGGCAGCGGGCCAGTTTCATCGCGGTCGCGTTGATCGTGGCCTCGCTGGTTCCGGTGGTCGGCTCGAGCCTGGACACCCTGGATCGGGCGGTGGTCTCCTCGCTGTGCGCACTGCTGCTCATCGGTGTGCTGGTACGCAGCGAACGCGCCATCGTGCGCAGTGCGCGCAGTGAACGGCGCGCGCAGTACCAGGCCGATCACGATATGCTCACCGGATTGCTCAACCGGTCCGCCCTGCTGCGCGCGCTGAATCGCAACCGCGAGTACTGGATCGAGCAGCCATTGTGTCTGCTGTTCATCGATCTCGACGGCTTCAAGATGGTCAATGACAGCTATGGCCATGCGGTCGGCGATGAGCTGATCGCGAATGCGGCATCCCGGATCCGGCGCGTCATACGGCACGACGATGTGGTGGCCCGCTACGGCGGCGACGAATTCGTGGTGCTCGCGTCGCTCGAGCGGCAGGAGGCGGCCATGCTCGCGGAACGACTACTCGGCGCCTTCGTTCGGCCGTTCGAGCTGAGCGCGGGCGAAATCCCTATCACCGCGAGTGTCGGACTGGCCTGCGGCAGCCCGCACAGCTCCGAGGACACCATCTACGACCTCATCCGGTATGCGGATTCGGCGATGTACCACGCGAAGGAGTACTCGCTCGGCTACGCATTCCATGACGATCTGCGCCACGGTACGGACACGCGCCATGGCAGCGACACCCGCCACGGCACCGCCGACTCGGGACGCCGGATCTGGCGCCCGAGCGGCAGGTCGCACAATGCCAGCGGGACGTCGGCCAGCACCGCGGTTTGATCAGCCCGGCACCGCGGTCCGGTCAGCCCGGCACCGCGGTCCGGTCAGCCCAGCACCGCGGTCCGATCAGCCCAGCACCGCGGTCCGATCAGCCCAGCACCGCGGTCCGGTCAACCCGGCACCGCGGTCCGGTCAGCCAGTACCGCCAGTTGCTCCGGCCAGTACCGCGGTCTAGTCCGACAACTCCTCGAGCAGCCGCTTCGCTTCGGCTAACTCCGTCTGTAACTGCTGCACCTTGGACTCCTGCACCACGCGGGCCGCCTCCAGGATTCCGGCCACCACCTCGGCCACCTCCGGATGCAGCACCTTGGCCGCCTGCGCCACCGCCGAGCTGGTCACCGGCAGCCCGCGCACGGACTTCTTCTTACCGCTGACCACATCGACCGACCATTCGCCGTCCGCGGTTCCGGTAAGCGTCACCGTGACCTCGGGCGCCTTCGGCTTGGCGCGGGCGGCGGTCGCCTTGGCGGCGGGCTTCGCGGCACCCGTGGCGGCGGCAGGTTTGGCCGGTTCGGCAGCGGGGGCAACGGGTTTCGGCGCGGCCGGGGTCGGGCTCGGCGCCGGGCTCGGTGGAGTGGCGATACTCGTCGTCAAGGTCGACGGCTGGGTCACAGTGGATTCCTTCCTGGTTGTCGACTTCGGCTGGGCAGGACTAGCGGGCGCCGCCTTATCCCGCGGCGGCTTGGTCAACGTGACTTCGGTCGGAGAAAAGGACAGTACATCCTTCGATCCGGTCGGCTTGACCCGCAGGAAGTCGCTTTCGGATCGATCACCGATCTCGACCACCTTGCCGGACCGTCCCTCCGGCACGCCAACCGCGGCCGCGGTGAACCACACCATCGGCGGGCGACCGCCAGCGATGTCCGTGGCGATCTGCTGAATTTCAGTGTCCGACAACGGCTGTGGTTTCGTTCTTGGGGACGGCATT
Source organism: Nocardia sp. NPDC004604 (assembly GCF_040609795.1). Taxonomy (NCBI): domain Bacteria; kingdom Bacillati; phylum Actinomycetota; class Actinomycetes; order Mycobacteriales; family Nocardiaceae; genus Nocardia; species Nocardia sp. NPDC004604. The sequence goes on along the minus strand of NZ_JBEXLC010000050.1, from coordinate 31,754 downwards.
GTGCACTCCGAGCGGTATTCGTGGATGGCTGCGTGCACAGATGATGCCGCACGCCACCGACAGATACACAGGCCGCCACCGAATCCGCCCAGGAGCAGGCAAGATTCCGAACTTCAGCAAATGATTAGCTATCAGCGCGGCGGGGCGCCCGCTCGGGATAGCCGGATCCGCTCCTACGTCGTGGGCGCCTGCAGAGCGGGGAACCAGATTTCGGCGAGGACCTCGGCGGCCCGGTCGGCGGTAACGTCGATGGTGCCCTGCATGGCCCAGCGGGTGAAGAAGCGTTCCAGTTGGGCGACAAGCAGTTCCACGCGCAACCGGGCCTCGTCCTGCCGGTCGGCGGGCCAACGGGCGAGGTAGGAGGTCATGGCATTGGGCAGGGCGAGGATGCCCTGCCGGGCGAGTTCGCGGAACTCCGGTTCCAGCGCAGTGGCCTCGTCCCAGGCGGGCAGCAGATCCTTGTATTCCTGGAACCAGGCGATAGCCCGGGCCACCCAGTCCACGAACTCCGCGCGCGAGCCGGTATCGAGCACCCGGTCCAGATCCTCGTAGAAGTGCAGCGCGGTCGGCGCGGTGCCTTGTTCGGCAATGGCCCGCAGCAACTCCTGCTTACTAGCGAAGTGTAAGTAGAAGGTGGCGCGGCTGCAGCCGACGGCAGCGGTGATGTCGTCCACCCGGACCGCCGCATAGCCCCGCTCGGCGAACAGCGCTTTCGCGCCATCCAGCAATTTCGCGCGGGTCTGCAACTTCTGCTCATCGCGCAGACTCAGCGGGTTCGACTTGGTCGGCATGGGGTGCGGCCACCTCGGGTCGGTCGTCGGAGAAGTCCGAGAACGCGGGCTTCGCTAGACATCATGTCATTCACTAGACACCAAGTCTAGCCAGTGCTACTTTGTTGCCTACGTCACTCCACGGTCGCAGGCGGCTGGCGGATGGTTCGGGCACCGCATCCGGTGCCGCCGATAGGTGACGGCAATCCTTCAGACGAGGACCAGTGAATTGACTCAACGCAATCTGCCCCGGGTATGCGTCATCGGCGCGGGCCCCTCCGGTATCACCGCCGCAAAACGCCTGCAGGACTTCGATATTCCCTTCGATGTCTTCGAGGCCAGTGATGAAGTCGGCGGCAATTGGTACTTCAAGAATCCCAATGGCATGTCGGCCTGCTACCAGTCGCTGCATATCGACACCAGCAAGTTCCGCCTGGCGTTCGAGGATTACCCGGCGCCGGAGGAATGGCCGGATTTCCCGCACCATTCGCAGCTGTTCCAGTACTTCCGCGATTATGTTGAGCATTTCGGCTTCCGCGACAAGATCCTCTTCGATACCAAGGTCACCGCGGCCGAACGGCAGGAAGACGGCCGCTGGCTGGTCACCGCGAGCGACGGTCGCACCCGCGGCTACGACGCACTGATCGTCTGCAACGGCCACCACTGGGATCCGCGCACGCCCGACTATCCCGGCGAATTCGACGGCGTGCTGATACACAGCCATGCCTACAACGATCCGTTCGACCCGGTCGATATGCGCGGCAAGAAGGTCGTGGTGGTCGGCATGGGCAACTCCGGGCTGGATATCGCCTCGGAGCTCTCGCAGCGCTTCATCGCCGAGAAGCTGACCGTCTCGGCCCGGCGCGGAGTGTGGGTGCTGCCGAAATATGTGCACGGCGCGGTCGGTGACAAACAGAGTGTGCCGCCGTGGATTCCGCGCAAGGTCAGCATGAAGCTCAAGCAGCGCTTCGTGCGCAAGTTCCGCGGCGATATGGAGTTCTACGGACTGCCGAAGCCGGATCACAAGCCGTTCGAGGCGCATCCTTCGGCCAGTGAGGAGTTCCTGCATCGCGCCGGATGCGGCGATATCGCCTTCAAACCGGCCATTACCGCGCTGGAGGGTCCGCGGGTGCGCTTCGCCGATGGCAGCACCGAGGAGGTGGATGTGATCGTCTGCGCCACCGGCTATCACATCAGCTTCCCGTTCTTCTCGGATCCGAAACTGGTGCCCGACGAGCAGAATCGCATTCCGCTGTTCAAGCAGATGATGAAGCCGGGTGTGGACAATCTGTTCTATCTCGGCCTGGCTCAACCGCTGCCGACCCTGGTGAATTTCGCCGAACAGCAGTCCAAGTTGGTCGCGGCATATCTGACCGGCAAGTACCTGCCGCCGTCGGAAGCGGAGATGAACGCGGAGATCACCGCGGCCGAGGAGCGCCGCAGCGGGCGGTACTACAACTCGCCCCGGCACACGATCCAGGTCGAATTCGAGCCCTACGTGCGCGATATGAACCGCGAACTGGCCAGGGGCGCAAAGCGCGCCGCCGCCGCTGGCCATGCGCTGCCGGTGCCCGCCCGCGCGTTCGAGAATGCGTGAGGGGGCGCTCATCATGACGACGTCAGGATTCTGCGCTGACGAATTCCACGGTGTGCGAACGGAATTGGCGAACCAGATTGCCTCGGGCGAGGAGCTCGGCGCGGCGATCTGTGTGCTGGTGGACGGCGAACCGGTCGTCGATATCTGGGGCGGACACCGCGATCTCGAACGCACCGTGCCATGGACCGAGGACACCTTGGTCAATGTCTTCTCCATCAGCAAGACCATGACCGCGCTATCCGCGCTGCTGCTGGTCGACCGCGGTGAGCTGGATGTGCAGCAAAAGGTCGCGCACTACTGGCCGGAATTCGCCGCCAACGGCAAGGCCGATATCGAGATCCGCCATCTGCTCGGGCACACCTCCGGTGTCTCCGGCTGGGAACGGCCGATCGAACTGGCCGATATCTACGACACCGAAGCGGCCAGCGCCCGGCTCGCCGCGCAGCCGCCCTGGTGGGAACCGGGCACCGCATCCGGATATCACGCGCTGAACTACGGACATCTGGTCGGCGAGGTGATCCGCCGCATCACCGGCCGCACGCTCGGGCAGATCTTCGCCGAGGAACTGGCGGGACCGCTGGATGCCGACTTCCATATCGGCACCGGCCCCGAACATCACGACCGGATCGCGCCGCTGGTCCCACCGCCGCTGCTGGAATTCGATATGGCGGCGCTCGATCAGGAGAGCATCCTGGTCAAGACGCTCACCAGCCCGTTGCTCGATATTCCGGAGGCCAATAGCGCCGCGTGGCGCACGGCCGAGATCGGCGCGGTGAACGGACACGGCAATGCCCGTTCGGTGGCCCGCGTGCAATCGCTGGTGTCCTGCGGTGGCGAATTGAACGGACGCAGGTTCTTGTCGGAGAAGACCATCGACCTGATCTTCGAACAGCAGTCCGACGGTGCGGATCTGGCGCTGCTGCTGCCGCTGCGCTTCGGACTCGGGTACGGACTCCCCCAACCGCAGACCGCACCGGAGGTCCCCGGCGGCCGGGTCTGCTGGTGGGCCGGATTCGGCGGCGCCATCGTGGTCAACGACCTCGAGCACCGGGTCACCTTCGCCTACACCATGAACAAGATGGCACCGGGACTCATCGGCTCCGATCGCGCGAATGCCTATCTGCGCGAGGTGTTTTCGGTGGTGCGGTCATGATGCGGGCATTGCAGCTCACCGATCCGGGTGTGCTGGAGCTGCGCGAGGTGGCGGTGCCCGAGATCGGGCCGACAGATCTGCTGCTGCGCGTCGGCGCGGCCGGAATCTGCCATTCGGATCTGCACGTGCTGCATATCCCGTTCAAGATGCGCGAGGAACCGCTGACGCTCGGACACGAGGTCGCGGGCACCATCGAAGCGGTCGGCAGCGATGTCCAGGGGCGGGTGGCCGGCGACCGGGGCATCGTCTATCTGTGCTGGTCCTGCGGTGTGTGCCGAGAGTGTGTGAGCGGCAATGAGAATGTCTGTCTGGCCGCCGGTCGGACCGCCATGCCGCCATGTCCCGGACTCGGTCCCGACGGTGGTATGGCGGAGTACATCCGCATCCCCGCAAGCTCTTTCGTACCCATCGGCGACCTGGATTTCCTCCAGGCCGCACCGCTGGCCGACGCGGCTCTGTCGAGCTATCACGCCATCGAGGGCGCACGGGCACAGCTGCGACCGGGTTCGGTCGCGGTGGTCATCGGCATCGGCGGGCTCGGCCACGTCGCGGTGCAGATCCTCACCGCGACCAGCGCGGCACAGGTGATCGCGGTCGATATCAGCGAGGACAAACTCGCCCTCGCCGCCCGCTGCGGCGCGGCCGAGGGGCTGCTCAGCGGCGCCGACACCGCACGCGAAATCCTGGACCGCACCGACGGTCGCGGCGCCGATGCCGTATTCGACTTCGTCGGCGTGGACGCGACCGCGACCCTCGCCGTGGAATCGGTTGCCCCCAATGGCGCATACCGGATGATCGGACTCGGCGGCGGCGCACCGGAGATCACCGCGGGACCGGCGGGTGGACCCGGCTGGCCCTGGGGTGCGTCGGTTCGAAAGTCCTACGGCGGCACCAAATCCGATCTGATCAACTCCATTGCACTGGCCCGATCGGGCAGGCTCACCGTCGAGGTCGAACGCTTCGATCTCGCGGACGGCCGCGAAGCCCTCGACCAGCTCGAACGCGGACTCATCACCGGCCGCGCAGTGCTGGTGCCCTAATGACCCATGAGGAAGTGCCGTTTATGACAAAGCCTTTCGATCCACAGGCAATGGCCGCCCAGGCCGTGGCACGGCTGACCGGGCCGGGTGGTCAGTTCGAGATGACGGTCGAGGATGTCCTCGGCGCACCGATTCCGGTGATCAGGGATCGCGTGCGCGCGTTGGGCGATGTCCTCGCGAATTCGGTGGCGCTGGGCGATCGCGATTACCTGGTGACCGAGGACCGGCGGATGTCCTATGCCGAGCATGCGGCCGCGGTATATGCGCTGGCTCGGGCGTTGCGGGAACGCTACGGCGTCGGAAAGGGCGACCGGATCGGCATTCTCGCGGCCAATACTCCCGAATGGGTGGTGACGTTCTGGGCCGCGCAGGCGCTCGGCGCGATCGCGGTCGGCTACAACGCCTGGTGGATGCCGCGCGAAATCGCCTACGGCCTCGAACACACCGGTCCCGCCGTGCTGATCGTCGATGCGAAACGCGCGGCACAGGTGGCGCAGCTCGATACTCAGGTGCCCGTGCTCACCATGGAGCACGATCTGCCCGCGCTGATCGCCGAATTCGGCGACGGCGAGGTGCCGCACGCGGCGGTGGACGAGGACGATCCCGCGGTCATCCTCTACACCAGCGGCACCAGCGGCCGCCCCAAGGGCGCGGTGCACACCCATCGAAACCTGGTGGCGGTCATCGACTATCACCGGTTCAACGACGCACTCGCCGCCGCCTTCCAGGGCGGTGCCGACGACGGTGGCCCGAAGGGACGTCGCTTCCTGCTCACCTCCCCGCTGTTCCACATCGCCAGCCTGCACAATCTGGTGCTGCCGCGGATGGCGACCGGCGATACCGCCGTCATCTACCAGGGCGCATTCGATGCCGAACGGATACTGCGGCTGATCGAGCGGGAGCGGATCTCCAACTGGGGCGCCATGCCGACGATGGCGAGTCGACTGCTCGAGGTCGAGATGTCGAAGTACGACCTGTCATCGCTGGCCGCCTTCTCGCTCAACTCCGCGCCGTCCTCAGCCGCGCTGCAACAGCAATTGCGCGACCAGCTTCCGGTCGCCAAAACCGCGCTGGTGACCAGCTATGGCATGACCGAATGCAGTACCGCGGCGACCATCGCGGCTCCGGCCGAACTCGCCGCCTTCCCGGATACCGTGGGCCGCCCGGTAATCGGAGTCGAGCTGCAGATCCGCGATGAGCTCGGGGAGCCGGTCGTCGAGGGGGTGGAAGGCGAGATCTGTGTGCGCAGCCCGTATGTCATGCTCGGCTACTGGGCCGACGATGCCGCGACCGCCGCTGCCATCACCGCCGACCGCTGGCTGCGCACCGGCGATATAGGCGTACTCGAACAGGGTCGACTCCGCTTATCCGGGAGGCGTTCGGATCTCATCCTGCGCGGGGGCGAGAACGTCTATCCGACCGAGGTCGAGCAGTGCCTGGACGAACATCCTGCGGTCCGCGAATGCGCCATCGTCGGCCTGCCCGATGACGATCTGGGGCAACAGGTCGCGGCGCTCGTTGTCGTCGAGAGTCTTTCCGCCACAAACGAACAGGAGCTCATCGAGTTCGCGAAGCAGCGCATCGCCTACTACAAGGTCCCCGCGCGCTGGCAGCTCACCACCACACCGTTGACCCGCAATGCGACCGGCAAGGTCGTGCGCGCCGGAATCGCCGAAGCCCTGTCTGCCGACTCGGCCTCGGATCAGCACTGAGATATGAGAAGTCATGTACGACACCATCATTAGCGGCGGACGCTGGTTCGACGGCGCCGCCTCCCCATCGGCCATCCGCCACCTCGGCATTCGCGATGGCGTTATCGCCGTGGTCTCGGCCGAACCGCTCGATGAGACCGACTGCCCGAATGTCATCGATGCCGCCGGGAAGTGGGTGATTCCCGGCATGATCGACATCCACACCCACTACGACGTCGAGGTGCTGCAGAGTCCGGCACTCGCCGAATCCATCCGGCACGGCATCACCACCGTACTGCTCGGTTCGTGCTCGCTGTCCACGGTGCACGTCGGCGCATCCGACGCCGGTGATCTCTTCGGGCGGGTCGAGGCCATCCCGCGCAAACATGTGGTCGCGGCGATGACCGAAACCAAATCCTGGACATCGGCGCGCGAATATGTGGCGGCGTTGGAGGCACTGCCGCTCGGTCCGAATCTCGCCGCGTTCATCGGACATTCCGATATCCGGGCCGCCGAGATGGGACTGGATCGCGCCACCCGCAAGGAGGTCCGCCCCACCGAGGCCGAATTGGCGGCCATGGCCGCGAAACTCGATGAGGCGCTGGACGCGGGCTTCGTCGGCATGTCCTCCCAGCAGCTGTTGTTCGACAAACTCGACGGTGAGGTGTGCCGCTCGCGCACCCTGCCATCGACCTATGCCACCACGCGGGAACGCCGCAGACTCAATGCCATCCTGCGCAGCCGCGGCCGGGCGCTGCAGGGCGGTCCGGATGTGGCGCGGCCGCAGAGTCTGGTCGCGATGGCGGCGAGCAGCCTCGGCATCTTCCGCAAGCCGCTCAAGGTCAGCCTGCTCTCAGCGGCCGATATCAAGGCCATTCCTGCTGTCGCCCAGATGTTTCCGCTGATCGCCCGGGTACTCAACCGGCTGGGCGGCGACTTCCGCTGGCAACATCTGCCGGTGCCGTTCGAGGTGTACTCCGACGGTATCGATCTGCCGGTCTTCGAGGAGTTCGGTTCGGGTGCGGCGGCCCTGCACCTGTCCAACCAACTGGAACAGCGCAGGGAACTGCTGCGCGACGAGGGCTATCGACGCCGGTTCCGCAAGGACTACGACAAGAAGTTCGGGCCGCGGGTCTGGCATCGCGACTTCTTCGATGCCGAAATCGTGGCGTGCCCGGATCAATCGGTACTCGGCAAGACCTTCGGTCAGGTCGGCCTCGATCGCGGTGGACTGCATCCGGTGGACGCGTTCCTGGATCTGGTCGTCGAATACGGCGGCAAAGTGCGTTGGCGGACAACCATTTCCAATCACCGGCCGCAGGTGCTGGACCGGTTCGCGGCCGATCCCGGTGTGCAGCTGGGCTTTTCCGATGCCGGTGCGCACCTGCGCAATATGGCCTTCTACAACTTCGGGCTGCGGTTCCTGCGCCGGGTGCACGACGCCGAGCGCGCGGGCCGACCGTTCCTATCCCTGGAACGGGCCGTGCACCGGATCACCGGCGAACTCGCCGACTGGTACGGCATCGACGCGGGCCATCTGCGCCCGGGTGACCGCGCCGACCTGGTCGTCATCGATCCAGCGCATCTCGACGAGACCGTCGAGGCCTACGCCGAACATCCGGTCGAGGTATTCGACGACCTCCCCCGGATGGTCAACCGCAACGATGCGACCGTGACCGCGGTGCTCGTCGGGGGTGAATACGTCTTCGGCGATGGTGAGGCCGCGCCGGTCCTGGGCACCGAGCGCACGGGTCGGTTCCTCCGGGCGGGCACGACGAAGAGCTGACCAGCCGTACCGACCGGCGATTCGCTGATCGCCGAGGCCTTCTCCGCGGACGTGGTGTCGGATCAGCACTGGGTAAATCTCCCTAAAGGTCACACCTTGGCCGGTAGCAATCGCCAGAGAGGAATACACGGTGAAGGGGCGCTACAGCTTCGTAAGCCCCTGCCCCTTCTTGACCATCTCACCAATTTCAGCCGCCCAACGGACCGCCTCGGGAATCGTCTGGATCATCGGTCCGAAAGAATCCAGCTGGTCCTTCGGAACCCACACGTAATCCGAGTACTCCTCGTTTAGCTCGATCTCGCCGCCTGCATACTCCGCATAGAAGTGCGGCAGGATCATACTGTTGCCGTCCTTCTTCTTGAAGAGAATATTGTACGAGAGGTCTTCGGCGATCAGGATCGTCGCAGCCTGGCCGATTTCCTCTTCCTTCTCGCGGCGGATAGCATCGAGGATAGTACCGTCGGTTGTTTCCATTTTCCCGCCGATGAAGGAATAGACGCCGTCATAGTCAGCCTCACCCTTGCGGCGTGCAAGAAGAATACTATCTGTCGCCGGGTCGATCACTACGAGCTTTTGGCAGTACTGGAAATGAGTGGTGCCCCTCATATTGCTCCTCATCGTGTTAATTGACGCAATTTCCTGGGCTGCGCCTTGCGTGTGCCGTCGACGTAGACGGTCACGCCACTCATATTCGCCCCGTAGCCCGCGCAGTATACTGCACGCACGTCGTCTGCCGTCGAACCGAGTGGTAGGTTGATCGTCTTCGAGACGGCCTCATCGGTGTACCGCTGCAATGCAGACGCCATACCAATATGCCCGGCAGGGCTTATGTCAGACGCGGATGCCAGAATCTCTCTGACCGGTTGCGAATGGGTGGCAGAGTCCGAATAGATAGACTCGCCATAGTTTGCTCGTACGACTCGCTCCAAAGCAGCAAGCACCTCTTCATTTGCCGCGAAGGTATCGAAATGGGGCTCAATACCCGTAGAGGCGTCGATAATCAAGGCGCTCCGGCCGGTTGGCGGAAGCGCGATCGTCGACACGTTGCGCAGCATGCCGGTCACCGCAATATGCCTGGACAGTTTGCACCACTCGTCGGCTGTCACCGTGCCAGAAGTCAGGTGCCCATAAAGCCTCTCGATATGCCCCGGTGTCTCCCGGTGACAGTTTCCAATCACAGTGGTACGCATCGCGCCGAATGGCCCACGCTCCTCGGCAAGACGCACCGAGGCTTCTTTCGACGCGAAGTTGACGAAGGACAGCATATCCTCCATCAAGGTTCGGGCCGTATCAGAATCATAGGGAAGACCTGTGGCGCTGAATGCATCCGCGATGCCGCAGAGGCCAACACCGATCTTGCGTTTCTGCCGTGAGACATGCTGCGCCCGCGTCCCGTCGAGGTTCTTTTGGCTGATCTGGATACTGTTATCCAGAGCGCGCGTCATCAGCCGCGTTGTTTGCGCAAGCCTCGTGAAGTCGATAATCACCCGCCCCGCGGTGTCGGTGGCGACGAACTTCCGGACGTTGATGTAGCCGAATTGGCAGGTCTCGCCAGCAATCAATCCAACCTCGGCGCACGGCGCCGTCGTCGTGTATGCGCCCATTGCGGGAATAGGGTTGCGTGCGTTCATTCGATCGAGGAATACAAGGCCGGGGTCGGCGCAGATGGTTGCAGCGCTACAAATTTCGTCAAAGAGGTGGCGGGGATCAACCTGCCGCTCGTCGTCTAGTTCAATGCCATGCCCTGCCTCGACTGCCTCCATAAATGCACCGTCAATGTTGACGGAAGTATTGAACTTCCAATCGGCTCCGTCCGACGAAGCGTCCACCTTGGCGTTGATGAACTCATAAATCTTTGGATGCCGGACGCTCAGGACCGCCATGTTTCCCACCGGCCGATCTTCTCGCCCATTGTTGGCGCTTTCAAAGGCGACCTGGTTAAGAAACTGGAGCGTAGCGACCGGATCGTCAGTCTCATCGAGATTGAAGCCGGTACCCATGCCTTGCTCATGCAGCTTGATGATCTCTTCTCTGAGTCGCCTTGAACTGACTGGATCAAAATCGACTGTCGGCACGGTGCACGCTGCAAGGGGCCTATTTATGTAACGGCCCGCGTTAGTCATGACAGGCGTACTCATCACAATTTCTTTGCTACAGAGCGCCGTTCCAAATGCCTCGGCAAACTGTGCTCCCGACTTCTGGCCCGAGAACTCCACCTCCTGGCAAGCCAAAGCCTTGGTGACGCGCTGCACCATCGCTGCGGGTGTCTCATCGGCAGCAATTATTCTGCCGGTTCGCAGGACATGTTCAGCCCGAGTTGACGGCACAAAGTGAGACATAGACGGCCCTTTTCGATTGTATGAGCTATTTTTTGAGGTCTATGAAGCCGGACGGCAGCAGCCCAGACGGTGTAACCAGGCCGTCCAGGTAATGTGCTGAATTATCGGTAATTCACTCGTGGGGAACGCCGGTCGGAACATCCCCATGCCAGAGCTGAAGCCTTGCTGCGCTTGCGGCGAATTCTTCGATGCTGGCGACCACTCGGGCTTCGGTAAGGTCGATGCCGAAAGTGTCAGGAGTGGCGCCGGTGAGAGCAGTGATCATCGTCTTCGCTGTCGGCGCAATGGCCTTCTTGTCATCGACCGGCGTCCAGCGATCAAACGCCGGCACATGGACCAGCCACCGGCTGCCGCAGCAGTGCACCTTGACCAAGTACTGGCGCAACGCGATTCACTCCCCTCGCTCCCGTGGTAGAGCAGCTCGGCACCAGGGGTATCCCGCCGCAGTGATGTCCTGAGCAGGTTTTCATCTGGTGCCGAGCGCCTGCTCATCGACGCTAGAGCGGCGAGCTTGCTGTCTGCCACGCTTTTGCTCGGATTTGCTTCGGGCATGCCTGGACCGTTGACCGACCGTCCCGCGACAAGCCACGATGACGATGTTCGAGCAAATACACGCATCATGAGATCAAGGATGGTCGCCATGCGTTTACGATGCCTCGGTGTCGGTAGTCAAAACGGCACGTGCCCAACGCTTTTCGCTTCCGACATGGGGACGTATGTCATCCAGGGGTGGCGTATCGGGCCGGACGGCTCGGTGATCGAGATCCCCCATATGCTGCTGGGTTTCCTGGAGCAGGGGACCTGCCTCGGTGCCGAGCTGACGGATACCGGACGCGGAACCTTCACCCTCAGCGGCACCCCGGTGACCGATCTGGAAGCCTTGCAGCAGATGAACCTCCCCGACCATGAAACCGCCATCGAGGTGCCAATAGGAAAGGAAATCCGGCCCGTATGAAGCTGATCCAGGGCGAGGAATTCGTCGACCTCTTCCGCGCTGGTGCCTGGAAGCGGGCCTTTCACCTGGAAACCCAGGACGAGTACCTCATCGCTGACGAGCATGAACCGTTCCGCAAGTTTCTGGCCGGAGAGCCCGACGACTACGAGTGGTGCCGTTCCTGGGATACCCTGATCAACGAGGTGACGTCAACCGGCAAGCAGGTTCATCGCGTCCGGCTGGTCAGTATTCCGCATGTGGACTACACCCGGTTCGGCCTGACGATCGCCCCGCTGAACATCCAAGCGGGCGAGGAGATCAAGTGGCTGCCGCGCCCCCTGATCGACTCCACCGAGCTGGCCGGCGACGACTACTGGCTGTTTGATGACCGCCTGGTCGTCTTCGTCACCTTCAAAGAAGATGGTGACTTCGGCGGGTTCGCCGTCACCGAGGATCCGGTGATCGCGGCTCACTGCGTCGCCATTCGTGACAAAGTGTGGGGCCTCGGTGTCCCGCACGCTGACTACGTGGAGAGCGACTTCGCTGCTGCCAAGTGACCAGCTCCAGCGTTCGTGATGCCAGAGAGGCGTTAGGCGCCCGTCTTCGGGAGCTGCGCAAAGACGCGGGCCTCTCTGGCGTCCAGCTGGCCGAGCTGACGGGGTGGCACTCCTCGAAGATATCCAAGATCGAGAGCGGCAAGCAGGCACCGTCCGAGGCTGACATCCGGATCTGGTGCCGCCACTGCAAGGCCAAGCCGCAGGTGCCCGATCTGATCGCCACGCTGCGCAACGTTGAAGCGGCCTATGTCGAATGGAAACGAATCGCCGGCATACGGCGCAAGCAGCAGCAACTTCACGGACTGGAAGCCGAGACGCGGCTGACCCGCTGGTTCGAGCCGGTCATCATGCCGGGCCTGCTCCAAACCAAGGAGTACATGCGGGCGATGCTCGGCAAGGTGTCAGCCTTCTATAGCCACGATGAACCGGTCGACGAGGGTATCGCTGCCCGGATCGAACGGCAGCAGGTTCTCCGTCACGGCAACCACCGGTTCAATTTCGTTCTGGCCGAACAGGTGTTGTACACCACGGTCGGATCTGACGACATCATGATCGGCCAGCTGGATCACCTCCTGAGCGTGATGCGCCTGCCAAATGTGGTGGTAAGCGTCATCCCGACCATGTCTGATTACCAGGTGCCGACGACGAACTTCGTCATCTTCGACCGCAGGGTCGCCCACGTCGAAACGATCTCGGCTGAACTGACCATCACCCAACCGCGGGAACTGGTGCTCTATGAGCAGGTATTCCAAACGCTCCTTGGGCAGGCGGTGATCGGTGAAGCCGCTCGGGTACTAATCGGTCAAGCAATGGGGCGGCGGCAACCACGATCCGCTAGTGGCGGAACGTAATTCACCGCCTCAGCGCGCCGCCAACATCCCCAGGAACTCCCGTACTTCCGGCACTTTGGCATGCGGCCGGACCGCCGTGGCGACGGTGTCCAGCTTCTGATGAACCCGTGTCGACCCGATCTGACTGATCGCGTCGTAGTGGTCGGTCAAAACCTGGCAGCCCTCGGCAATGTCTCCGGCCTGCACCAGGTTGCGGCCAAGCTGCACCTGCCACTCTGCTTGTTCCCGCGGCCAAGCCGCCGATCCGTCGATCGCCGCCCGGATCTGTTCCGACGCAGCCGTACATTCGCCGAGGTACATATGCATGATCCCGGTCATGCCGCTCAGCAAGGCATCTGGCAGATAGACCCATTCCGGATCGAACCCGCGAGTAGATTCATACGCCCGGTAGGCCCGGCTGAGTGCATCCGTCACGGCCGATTTGTTGCCGCTCGGATCTTGCATCCCCAGCGCATCTGCTTCACGAATCGCCATGAGCGAACGCAGCTTTGGGCCACCGTGACTCATCGCCGCCCGCGAAGCTGTTTGAGCATATTGCACCGCTTGCCGTGTGCCTGCCGGGGTGCCGCCATTCCATTCGGTCAGCAAGGAACTCGCGTTGCCCAGGGCATGCGCCACCGCGATGCCATCACCGGCCGCGGTGGCGGCTTGAGCGGCATCGGCATAGAAGCGACGCGCATCGTCCAGTCGTCCGGCGTCGTAGTGGACCCAACCTGCGGCGGTCATCATCTCAGCCGTGGCAGTGGTCAAGGCCCGGCCCACTTCGTCGGTGTAGGTGCCGTTGTCCAGCAGCTGCCCGACGTAGCGCACTTCATTGGCTGCTACCCGGCACAGCCGGTCGCCGCCTACGAGCAGGTCCAGTTCGTGAATCTGGTTCACCGTCGCGTTGATCTCGGCGACGTCGCTGGCACCGATGCGGACGCCGCCCGCTGCTGACGGGGTGCTTGCCCCTGCCTGCTGAGCCGCTGCCGAACTGATTGCCGCGCCAGCACCGACGGCACCAGTTCGTAGGAAATTGCGACGGTTCACATCCGCCTCCTCGTCAGACTCCACTACCAGTATGGCAAGTGGAACGTGGAGCGCCTTGGCTACTCGGCGTAGTACCCGCACGTCGTGCACTGCGGCACCGCCATGTTCAAGCTGAGAAATGGCGGGCTGGGTATAGCCGAGAATGGCTCCCAGTTCGGCTTGGGTCATGCCGAGCGACTTGCGGATACGGCGGATGACCTCGCCCGTTTTCATGTGCATCCCGCTCTCTCATGAACGTGCATCTGCAAGAACGAATCGGATATCCGGACCCCTTGCCCGGCAACGCTTTTCGCCCCCGAAAGCACTTTATACGGTTTCAGTTATTTTTCAGAAGGTTCGGCTATTTGCGCCGGTCAACGGCCCAAACGGCGGCTTACGGTCGGGACCGGTACCCGGTACCGGGGTGACGCCTTTACCCCTCGGAAGGCGTACCGGCCCCTGGACGGCCTGGGGTTTGGTAGCAAACGCCCCCGGTACCGGGTACCACCGCCTCGGCCTCACCGGTCGAGAAGCCCCGAACCGGAAGAGATCCGCTATGCATTCGCTCGCCATCCACCAGCTGAACGTGCTCATCGAACAGGAAGATCACCAGGCGCCGACAGAACCGTTCAGCTCCGGTGAAGCCCACCAGATCATGCGATTCCACGTCGCCTGCCGGGCGTGGCGCTGCCCGAGAAAAGCTGCCGCACTCCAGGTTCTCGTCGAAGCCGGCCGCACCGTTCCCTCCAACACCAAACCGCGGTGATCCCTCCTTCGCCTACCGAGCAACCAACCCGAAGGGACACCGACCGCCATGACTCAGCACGGCTCAGGCCGCGATGCTGATGGTACTGGGGCTGCGCCAATCCTTGAACCATCGAGGTACGGGAGGTCGGCAGATGCCGAAACATGAACTTCCACAGCGAATCCCGATCATCGGACCACCAGCCCCCTACACGGGCGCAACCGTCGATGTGGTCGAACTCTTCGCCGACGCGCTACGCGAATGGAGCACCGCCGAGCAACCCGGCACCGACCACCACGACCAGGGGGTCTAAAACTCGTGGAGCACACAGCATTTGGTGACACACCCGCATCACGCTGCGTCTACTACCGGCAGGTGCGCGACCTTCCCGCGACCATCGACCCGCCGCACTTGGGTCGGATCATCGTGCGCGCCGACTTCGTTTGGGCGCTGATGATGCCGCTCCCGCTCGGGCAAGCGGTGAAGGCGCGCATGCAACGCGAAGACCGCGATGTCGGTCCGATCCTGTCGCATCCGCGGTCGTCTCGGTGGACATATTTGGTACGGCCGGACCTGCCCGATGACAACAGTCTTTTCGCGGAAATGTTCCGGCTCAACGTCTCGGTGGTCCGTACCGGCGGCACCATCGCATTGCCGAGCCCCGCCGATCAACGCGTGCAGTTCCGGCGCTGGATCGAACCACCCCGTTGCACGTTCCGCCCTTCCGGTCTCGTCGTAGTCGACGCCATCCGCGCTTGCGCCGGTTCGGGCCGGTCTCCTTGCGACTGCCCGTCGAGCGTAGTCATAGGGCGGTCGAATGCGCCTGGGCGACGACCATTCGAATACGTTCGACAGATCCCGGCCCCGGGGCTCGACACGGCAGGAGCTAGCTGGACGCGGCGCTAGCCCGGAGCCGTTGCTGAAGGTTGCCGATCGGCGGGCCGGTCGTTGATACGCCGGTCGCGGCGGAGTGGGGTAGGGCTCGAGGTGGTGAGACTGCTATATCGGTTGGGGGAGACTTCCGATGGCACCACAAATTCCGGGAATGCCGACGCCGCCACTGGATGACTCTGGACAGGCTCCGCACGGTTCGCAACCGCGGTACAGCCGCGCCGACGACATCAGAGCTGGGGCGGTGGACTGCATCCGGTCGACGCGTTCCTGGATCTGGTCGTCGAATACTGCGGCAAAGTGCGTTGACGGACAACCATTTCCAACCACCGGCCGCAGGTGCTGGACAAGTTCGCGGCCGATCCCGGTGTGCAACTGGGCTTTTCGGATGCCGGTGCACACCTGCGCAATATGGCCTTCTACAACCTGCGGTTCCTACGCTTCACCGTCGACAATCGCTACTTCGTCTGGCGCTCCGGCGTCGGCATCACCGCGGCCGGAAACATCGTCTACGCCATGGGCCCTTCGGCGTCCGTGCGCACACTCGCCGAACTGCTGAACCGTGCGGGCGCGGTGCGGGCGATGGAGCTCGACGTCAACACCGAGTGGGTCTCGTTCATGACCTACGACAGCATCCGCGACCCCATCAACCCGCCCGCCACCAAGCTTCTCCCCGAATTGCGTCAAACCGGGGGACGCTACGTCAACACCGACGAACGCGACTTGGTCGCCGTCTACAGTCGTTAACCTTGCACGAATTCGTAGGCGTAGAACACCAGACCGTCACCCATCTTTCGTGTGTTGACCAGGTGCAGCGGCTTCTTGTCGCTGATCTCGTCGAAGAAACGCAGGCCGGATCCCAGCACGACCGGGAAAACTACCATCCGCAGTTCGTCGAGCAGGTTGTGTTCTATCAGTGTGCGCGCGAGCTGATAGCTGGCGTAGATCAGGATTTCCCCGTCCACTTTCCGCTTCAGCTCCGAAACCTCCTTCACCACCTCACCGCCCAGGACCGTGACGTTGCCCCAACGCGGATCTTCCAGAGTCGACGACACGACGTACTTGGGCATGCTTCTCACCCTGTTCGCCCACTCGGGGCTCACACGGCCCTCCGCCAAATTGCGCTCTGTCATCCGGTCTGCGAACCACTCATTGGTACGCCCGCCCAGCAGCAGCACCTCGGCATCGAGGGCTTCCTGCGTCTCGCGGGCGGTCCAATCTTGCAGGTCCCCGGCCCCGACGAACTGGTGGAACCAGCCGCCCCGCTCGAAGCCCTCCGCGCCGTCCGGGTCTTGGACCACTCCATCGAGTGTCACATTCGAGGTGAGGATGATCTTTCCCATTTCCGTGCTCCTTTGACAATGTTGTCGGCTGTCACGGGTATGGACGCCGCGGCGTCGGAAAAGGGGGCGCTGCGCGACCGCCCCGTTCGCGCCCTGGCCGGCGTCCATACAGGATGGAACTGCACACAAGGAATGAGGTGGCGGGAGTGGAGTTGGCGCGAACGGACCTGATGTCGAGGGCACAGGCCGGCGACGGCGAGGCATTCCGAGCGCTGACCGAGCCACACCGTCGCGAGCTACAGGTGCACTGCTACCGGATGCTCGGATCGTTTTCCGATGCCGAGGACGCTCTCCAGGACACGATGCTCGCCGCTTGGCGAGGTCTCGAACGATTCGACGGGCGCGCCTCACTTCGCACCTGGCTCTACCGCATCGCCACCAACCGGTGCCTCGACGCGCTGCGCTCCGCTCGCCGACGCCCTGCAAAGCAGTGGGACATCCCGGGAATCGAACCACCGGAACCCACCGGACTCGGCGAAATCCACTGGCTCGAGCCCTATCCCGACGCCCTTCTGGACGGTGCGATCAGTGTGCCGCTCGGTCCGGAGGCGCGCTACGAGCAAACCGAATCCATTTCCCTGGCCTTTGTGACCGCCCTGCAGATCTTGCCGCCGCGCCAGCTCGCCGTCCTCATCCTGCGCGACGTCCTCGGATTCCACGCGAACGAAGTAGCCGACATGCTGGACACGACCGTCGAATCGGTCAAAAGCGCCCTCAAACGCGCGCGGGCAGGAATGCAGCGCCGACTGCCGGTAACTGAGCAGCCAACTGCCGACGACTCACCTGCCGAGGACGCGATCGTGGCGAAGTTCGTCACCGCCTATGAATCCGCCGACATCGACGCGTTGGTGGCTCTGCTTACCGACGACGTGTTCATGTCGATGCCACCGATGCCACTGGAATACCAGGGCCGAGACATCGTGGCCCGCTTCTTCGCACCCATTTTCGGCTCGGGACAGAGATTCGAACTGGTGCCGACACGAGCCAACGGTCAGCCGGCGTTCGGGGTCTACTCACACACCCCCACCGGCAACCACGGATCCGGCCTCTTCGTCCTCACCCTCGCCGGCGACCGAATCGGCGCCATGACCGTCTTCGAAAACACTGTCCTCCCCAAATTCGGCCTGCCGCAATCCCTCCCGAGTGCACAGTAGATCGCCTTCGAGTCCTTTGTGGACTCAGAGTTGGATTCGTTGATGGAGCGGATCGGTTCCCGTTTCGCCAGGTCGGAGCCGCGTTCTCGGGTGCGGGACTATGTGTCGGGGCTGGTCGCAGACCTGGAGCGCAAGAACGGGTGGACGTTGGCCGGGATCGTTGATCCGCAGTGCCCACACTCCCACTGCTACCGGGGTGCGGTACGACACGAGGGCATGCGGCTGTGAGCGCAGGTGGAACCGGAGATCGAGACGATTGCAGGGGCGAGTGCTGGCGCGGTGGTCTGCATCCGGTGGACACGTTCTTGGACCTGATCGTCGAATACGGCGGCAAAGTAGATCCGCCCCGCCATACCGACCGGCCACTCGGCGATTCGCGTCGCCGTCCGATCCGCGCTACCTTATCTGTTACTGGCGAACACAGGTGTTCGCTTATCCACTCGCAAGGAGGCGATGTGGCGATATTTGCGCACCAGGGTCGGAATGTGGTCTACGACCGGGTCGGCAGCGGGCCACCCATCGTGCTGCTGCACAATGCGGGCACCCAGCGTCATATCTGGGACGATCAGGTCGGCGAATTGCGGCATCACTACGAGGTTTTCGCACTCGACCTGCCCGGTTACGGTGAATCCGACCAGCCGGCCGACGGCTACCGGCTCGCGGACTATGTGCGGATGCTCGAGGCCTTCCTCGCCGCGCAGGATCTCAACGATGTCGTGCTGATCGGCAACTGCCTCGGGGCCGCCACCTCGTTGCGGTATGCGATGGCGCATCCGGACAACGTCCGGGCTCTGGTGCTGTGCAACCCGCTGACCTGGCATACCGTCCGCGCCGGACGCCAAGCCGGACTGGCCTGGGTCGATGCCAGGCTCCCGCTCGCACCGGTGGCGCGCAGGCTGGCGCTGCCCGATGCGGTCGTCTCCCGAATCATTGCCGACCAGTTGGGTGCGGACGGGCGGCGCCGGAATCTGCACCGCTCGCCGCGGCTGAGGGCATACTGGGGCGATAAGGGGCGGCTGCAGGCGCTGCACGGGCTGGTGCAGGACTTCCCGACCTATGCCGAACTCGATGTGTTCACTCCCGGCCCCGGGTTCCCGCCGATCTGCACCATCTGGGGTCAGCAGAACCGCATCCTGTCGGCGCGGGCGGGCGCTCAACTCGACGAGACGCTGCGGACGCACACCCGGATCCAGCTAACCGAATGCGGACATCTGCCGATGGTCGAGGAGCCGCAGACCGTGACGAATGCCATCACCACCTTCCTCGCCGCCAAGGAGGTGCGGCAGTACCGATCAGAGAAACACCAGGTCAAACCCTGATTCCAGGGTGTTGATATGGTTGTTTGGCGAAGCGAAGCGCGGGAAACCGAACCTCAAACACCGAGGAAAGGGACGTCATGTTGCTACGCCGATTTGCCCGTCCACTGCTGGCGACCGCATTCGTCGCCGATGGTGTCGACGCACTCGCCCACCCCGAGCAGCGCACCAAGGCCGCCGCGGGGCTGGTACAGCAGGGCCAGCAATCACTGCCCGATAATTTCGCCGCCAAACTGCCCTCGGATCCGGGGACGGCCGTCAAGATCAATGCGATCGCCCAGGTCTCGGCCGGTGCGTTGCTGGCGCTCGGCAAAATGCCGCGGCTGGCCTCGCTCACCCTGGCCGCGACGGTGATTCCCGCAACGGTCACCGAACAGGACTTCTGGGCGGAGAAGGATCCGGATCGCAGGCTGGCCAAGCGCAACGCCTTTCTCAAGGATGTGAGTCTGCTCGGCGGGTTGATGATCGCCAGCGCGGATACCGGAGGCAAACCCTCGCTCGGCTGGCGTGGCCGCCGGGCCGCGAGCAATGCCAGCGCGGCGGTCTCGGCCGCCTTGCCGTTCGCGGCGGCGGATTCGCAGACCGGTGAGGCGCTGCGTCAACATGCGCACGACACCGCCGTGCGCGCCAGGGAACTCGGCGATGTCGCCGCGGCGAAGGTTGCCGCGGTCGCGCAGGAGCGAGGCTCCGAAATCGCCGATATGGTCAAAGAGTACGGCCCCGAATGGGCCGAGCTCGCCAAGGAACGCCGCGCGAAGCTGGCCGAGAAGGCTGCTGAACTCGCCGAGATCGCCAAGGAACGCGGGCCCGAAATCGCCTCGGTCGCACGCGAACGCGGCACGCTACTGGCCGAGATCGCCCAACATCGCGGGGCCGAACTCGCCGAAAAGGCTCAGCACCGCGGGGCCGAACTCGCCGAAAAGGCCCAGCACCGCGGGGCCGAACTCGCTGAACTCGCCAAAGAGCGTGGGCCCGAATTGGCTTCGACCGCGCGTACGCGCGGCGCCGGGCTGTCGGCGAAGGCGCAGAAGCGTGGTGCGCGCCTAGCCGCGAAGGCCGAGCGCCGGGCTCAGAAGGCGCAGCCTGGGATCGATAGGGCCCTGCGCCGTCTCGACAAAGCCCAGGAGCGGATGGCGCTGGCACAGGAGCGGATTGCGCAGGCCAGGGCACGCGTCGAGGGGCGGCGCCACTGATCTGCGCCGGGCGCGATCGCCGGAACTACACCGGGGCCGCACATCCCGGCGTGGTGTCCGCGAGTGCCGCGGCCAGGGAACCGACGCGGCGGAACGTCGTGGACAACCCGGTGATCTCGATGACGCGGTCGACACAGCGCACGGTGGTGATCAACACCATTCGGCGATCGGCCTTTTCGGCCGCCGCCTGGGCCTCGATCAGGGCCGTGAGCCCGGCGGCGGCGAAAAAGGTGACCGGTGAGAGATCGACGACCATGGTCGATTCCTGAGAATCGAAGGCGCGCAATAGCTTATCCCGCAGCTGTGGCGCGGTGCACAGATCGACTTCGCCAGTGACGACCACCAGCGCCACATCGCAGCGTGGGTGGCTCACCGAGAACTGGATGATCCGAGCTCCGGGCGCGGTCGAAATATCGACGCACTCACCGTGTTCCGGTCTGTCACGGTCAGCGGGTCGCCCTGCCGGATAAGCGAAGTGGGTGGACATACGCGGGCTCCTGCGGTCCGGGTGCAGACCTGGTCACATCAGTGAAGCAGGGTCCGCCGGGTCTGTACAGAGACGGCGCGTGCCGCGATTCCCGGGAACCGGACCGCCGTATCGAACGACCAAGTGATCATGCAACACACAGCACTGGCAGCACGTCGGCGTGCGGCCAATGGCGACCGCGCCGGACGCATCGAGAGCTCGACCCCGCCTGTGAAACGTGCCGCTGTGCTGGCCATGGCCATCGGCGCCATTGCCGTCACCGGATGTTCGACCACGGTCACCGAATCCGCGACCACCGCACCCGCCGCGACCGAGGGCATCACCAAATATCCGATCACCATCGAGAACTGTGGTAAGAGCTACACCTTCACCGAGGCACCGAAGCGAGTCGCGGTGATGAACGGCGGCTCCATCGGCGAGGTCTCATCTCTGGTCGCCCTCGGCGTCGGCGACCGCATCATCGCTAACGCCCAGTCCTACGGCACCTCCGACGTGCCCGGCCGCGCCGCCGCCATTGCGGCACTCCCGACCGGCGGCATCACCCCGAACAACCTGCAGGACATCCCCCGCGAGGCCATGCTCGCCCAGCGATCCGATCTCGTCATCTCCACCGGGGGTGGCGGCTTCTCGGCCGATCAGGGCTTCGCCACCCGCGCGGAGCTGTCCGATGCGGGCGCCAATACCTATGTGCCCCGGGCGAACTGCGGTATGACCGGTGCGGTCACCGGCACACCGACCATCGAGGACAGCTACGCCATGCTGCGCGACTTCGGGACGATCTTCGACGTACCCGGCCGAGCCGAACAGCTCATCAACGATATCGCGGGCAAGATCACCGAGACCGCCGCACGGGTCGCCGGACAGCCCGAGAAGAATGTGCTGCTCATCTTCCCGGGTATGGATATGGGCGGTACGGGCGACTTCTCGGCCATTGCGGCGGGCGGCATCTGGAACGACATCATCGAGCGGGCCGGTGCGGTGAACCCGTTCAACCGCACGGACGGCACGACTTTCGTGACGATCAGCAAGGAGCAGCTCGCCGTCACTCCGATCGACGGCCTGATCGTGGTCAACTACCGCAATTCCGATATCGACGGGACGGCAAAGCGGATCCTGGAACAGTTCCCGCAGTGGAATGCGAGCAAGACAACCAACTACACGGTGCTTTCGGACTCGATCTACCTCGGCCCGAGCAATGACATCGCGGTGGCGAAGATCGCCAGGCTCGTTCACCCCGAACAGTTCTGACCGATGCGCACCCTTCCACAACAGCGACTGCTGGCCACCACACCCCTGCCCGTCGCGATCGCCGTCGCAGTGGCAATCCTGTGCGCGGTAATGCTGGTTTCCATCGGCGCGGGATCGGTCACCGTGTCGATCGCCGATACCGGCCGGGTCATCTTCGCCCATTTATCGGGTAGGACACCGGATGTCGGATTCACCGTCGACCAGATCGTCTGGAACTATCGGCTGCCCCGGGTCATCCTGGCCGCGCTGTGCGGCTGCGGGCTCGCGGTCTCCGGCGTGATTCTGCAAGCGCTGGTGAACAATCCGCTCGCCGACCCCTATGTGCTCGGCCTGTCTTCCGGCGCCTCGTTCGGTGCGGTGACGGTGATCGTCACCGCCGGTGCGGCACTCGGCGGTATCGGTGTATCCGGCGCGGCCTTCCTCGGGGCCATCGGTACTGCCGCAGTGGTTTTCGCACTCGGACAGCGGCGCGGCACACTGGCCCCCACCCGCCTCGTACTGGCCGGTGTCGCCGTCGGATATCTGCTGCTGGCGGCGACCAACTACCTGCAACTGCGCGCCACCCCGAATGAGCTGCGCGCGGTGATGTTCTGGACCATGGGCAGTGTGTCCGGTGCGAGCTGGTCGCGACTCGGCCCGGTCACGCTCGTGGTTCTCGTTGTCGTCGCGATCGTGCTCGCCTTCGGCCGACGCCTCGATGTGCTCGGCACCGGTGATGAGCAGGCCACCGCACTGGGCGTCGACGTCCGCACCACCCGCATGGTCCTGCTCGTACTCGCCTCCCTGCTGACCGGCGTACTGATCGCGGTGGCGGGCGGAATCGGCTTCGTCGGCTTGATGGTTCCGCATCTGGTGCGCCTGACATTCGGCATGGACCACCGCCGGGTACTGCCACTGGCGGCACTGCTCGGCGCGGCGTATCTGGTTGCGGTGGACCTGCTTTCGCGCACCGTCGACGCGCCCAACGAACTCCCGCTCGGCATCTTCACTGCCGCCTTCGGCGCACCCTTCTTCCTCTGGCTGCTGCGCCGCGACGGAGGCATCGCATGAGCGGGCCACCGTTCCATAAATCGGGCAGCTCGGTTGAGCCACGTGATGCCCGCACCGCCGAGCTATCGGTTGTCGGGGTGAGCGTGGCGATCGGGGGTGCGCGGGTATTGGATGCGGTGATGTTGCAGGCCCCGCCCGGGTCGGTGGTGGGCGTGGTCGGGCCGAATGGCAGCGGTAAGACGACGCTGCTGCGCACGATCTACCGGTCGTTGCGGCCGGATCGGGGCATGGTGCTGATCGACGGCGCGGATATCACCGGCATGTCCGTGCGGGCAGCGGCTCGGACCACCGCCGCGGTCCTGCAGAACGGGGCCGGATCACCCGAGCTCACCGTCGCGGAAATGGTCGGCCTCGGCCGCAATCCACATCATGCGCTCTTCAGCCGCGATACCGCCGCCGATCACGCGGCCGTCGAAAAGGCCATGGCGCGAACGGGTGTCACCGCGTACGCCGATCGGCCGATCGGCACCCTGTCCGGCGGCCAGCGCCAGCGCGTGCTGCTGGCCAGGGCGCTGGCACAGCATCCGCGGCTGCTCGTCCTCGACGAGTTGACCAACCATCTCGACGTGCGCGCCCGATTCGAACTGCTCGACCTGGTTCGTTCGACCGGGATCACCACACTCGCGGTGCTGCACGAACTCGACCTTGCGGTCCGGTGTTGTGATCGTTTGGTCGTGCTCGATCACGGCAGGGTCGTCGCGGCGGGGACGGTACTCGAGGTAATGACGCCCGAGCTGCTGCGCACTGTCTTCGGCGTCAATGCGCGGGCCGAGCAACATGACGACGGCATCGTCCGATTGCATTACGCCGCACAGCCTTTGGCCTCCGAGTAGTGCCGGTTCGGGGGCTGCACTGCCGGTCGGGCTCCGCACTCGATCGAGCACCGACGCGGGGTATGCAAGTGCGGCCCCTCGAAGGTGGGACTCGCGCCGAGAGGTGAGCGCAGAGAAACCGAGTGTTACGCGCCGGACGGAACAGCACGCCAAAGAACTGCCCGCCGGGTCAGCCGTTGGCGCGGCGCTTGCCGCCGAGGCGGGTGGCCGCGACGAGATCTTCGCGCGCACGCACCACCTGGGGCCGCACCGTGCCCACCGGACATCCGCATACCGCCGCCGCCTCGGCATGGGACAACCCCAGCACCTGCGTCAGCACCAATGCCTCGCGCCGATCGTCGGAAAGATCCGCGAGCAGCAACTTCAGCTCCACGATGTCGGCGAGCCCGTAGGCCCGGCTGCGCCGCCATCAGGTACAACCCGCGGGAACTTTGTAGTGCACCGATCCGACAATGTGGACGTGGAGTGCAAGGTATGCCGGACCGCGCTATCGGCGCGGATCGATGGCGAACGCGAAACCGTGCCCGCGGCGCGCGTGGACGAACACCTGGAACAGTGCCCGGAGTGCTGTTCCTGGTACGCCGCCGCCGTGGCGATCTCGCGCCTGCTGCGCGGCGGTTCGGGCTACGCGCCCGATCTCACCGACGCCATCTTCGCCGCCGCCGACCTGGAGCGCCCGCGCGGATCGCGCTGGCGCACTGCATTGTCCGGAGTTGGCTGGTCCGAATGGACCCGGCTGCTGCTGGGCCTGCTCGGTATCGTGCAGTGCGCACTGGCGATCGGCCAGTTCGCCGGATTCGACTTCGGCATGACCCACCACCACGGCGCCGAGCTGACCCGGCATCTGATGAACGAGTCCACCGCGTGGAGTCTGGCGATCGGTATCGGATTCATGTACTGCGCGGTGCGGCCGCACGCAACCTCGGGCGTGCTGCCGGTGCTCGGCGTACTGGTCGCGACGCTCACCGCATTCGTCATCGGTGATCTGTATTCCGGAGTGGTGACGGTCTCTCGGGTGCTCTCGCACGGCATCCTGGTCGCCGCGTTGGTGCTGGTCGTGGTGGTACATCGCACCCGCCGACCGGAGACCGCACCGCCGACCCGCACGAGCAATCCGGTGCCCGCCGAACTCGTCCTGCCACCCGGCGCCCGATTCGGCCGCCGCACCGGCCATCTGCGCTCGACCCAGCATCGCTCGACCCAAGACCCCGCCGCCTGACCGAACGGAACCAAATGGACACAGCATCGCGCAGCGATTCGATAATGGGTGGCGGTCGGGCGGCGGGTGGGCCTACAGCATTGACCGAGCGCGGTCGCGCGACGGACAAGCCCGACCTCGCCACCGCGGCGCAACGCACCACCGTTCGCATCTCGCTCGCGGTTTCCGGCATGACCTGTGCCGCCTGCGCGAATCGGGTGGAGCGCAAACTCAACAGGGTCGACGGCGTGCTGGCATCGGTGAACTACGCGACCGGCATCGCCACCGTCGATGCCGCCGAGGATATTTCGGCCGAACAGCTCTGCGCCGCGGTGGTCGCGGTGGGCTACGGCGCGCAGCCGATCACCGAGGGCACCGGCCCGATCTCCGCGGCCCCCGAGGAGGCCGCGGTCCGAGATCTGTTCCGCCGCTTGGTCGTCGCGCTGCTACTGTTCTTCCCCCTCGCCGATCTTTCGGTCATGTTCGCCATGGTGCCAGCGGCCAGGATCACCGGCTGGCAGGTCATTCTGACCGTGCTCGCACTGCCGGTGGTGGTGTGGGCGGCCGCGCCACTGCACCGAAAGGCGCTGGCGGGGGCGAAGAATTTCACCGCGAGCATGGACACCCTGGTATCGGTCGGTGTGACGACCGCGACGCTGTGGTCGCTGGACACCATGTTCCTGCACGCGGACCGGACCGCAACTCCCGATGGCGTATGGGACGCGTTCTGGTCCGGTGATTCGATCTATCTCGAAGCCGCCGCTGGCGTGACCACCTTCGTGCTCGCCGGACGGTATTTCGAGGCCAAGGCCAAGCGGTCGGCGGGCAGCGCGCTGCGGGCGCTCGCCGCGCTGGGCGCCCGTGAGGTCACCGTGCTGACCCGTGACAATCGCGAAATGCGTGTCCCCATCGGCGAACTGGTCGAGGGACAGCGCTTCGTGGTGCGGCCCGGCGAGACCATCGCGACCGACGGCCTGGTGGTCTCGGGTGCGTCGAGCGTCGATGCCAGTGCCATGACCGGCGAATCCATACCGGTCGATGTGACCGAGGGGATGGCGGTGATCGGCGGCACCACCGCACTCACCGGTCGCCTGATCGTGGAGGCCGCCGCGGTGGGCGCGGATACCAAGCTGTCCGGCATGATCCGACTGGTCGAGCAGGCGCAGACCGGGAAGGCGCGCATGCAGCGCATCGCCGACCGGGTCTCGGCGGTATTCGTTCCATTCGTGTTCGCCGTGTCGGCTGGCACCTTCCTCACCTGGTGGCTGCTCGGTTCCGGTATCGACCGGGCCGCCGCGGCCGCCTTGGCGGTGCTGGTGATCGCGTGCCCGTGCGCGCTGGGGCTGGCGATTCCGACCGCGCTGATGGTGGCCTCCGGACGCGGTGCGCAACTGGGCATATTCATCAAGGGACATCAGGCGCTCGAGGCCACCCGCGATGTGGATACGGTGGTGCTGGACAAGACCGGAACGGTCACCAATGGGGTCATGAGCGTCGTCGCGGTGACCGTAACCGACACGCTGACCGAAGCCGAGGTGCTGCGGCTGGCCGGTGCGGTGGAGGCGGCCTCCGAACACGCCGTTGCCGCGGCCATCACCCGGCACGCCACCGCAGCTTGGAACGAACTGCCGCAGGTCGAATCCTTCACGGCGCTACCGGGATTGGGCGCACGTGGCATCGTCGCGGGCCGCGAGGTCATAGTCGGGCGCCTGCGCCTGCTGCACGCTCGCGGTATCGATGTGCCGCGACCGCTGAGTCGCGCTGTGCGCCAAGAGGAACGTTCCGGACGCACCGTGGTGCTCGTCGCGGTCGACGGTGCGGCCAGCGCGGTGATCGCGGTCGCCGATACCGTCAAGGATTCCGCCGCCGACGCCATCGCCCGACTGCATGCGCTCGGCCTGCGCGTCATGATGTTCACCGGTGACAATGCCTATGCCGCCCAGTCGGTCGCGGATGAGGTCGGCATCGATGAGGTTGTCGCCGAACTGCTTCCGGAGGGCAAGGTCGAACTCATCGCCCGCATGCAGGAGCAGGGCCGCCGCATCGTGATGGTCGGCGACGGCATCAATGACGGGGCGGCGCTGGCCACCGCCGACCTCGGCATGGCGATCGGGGCGGGCACCGATGTCGCGATCGCGGCCGCCGATGTGATCCTGGTGCGTGACGATCTCGGGGCGGTCGCCGATGCCATCGAACTGGCGCACGCCACCCTGCGCACCATCAAGGGAAATCTGGTGTGGGCCTTCGGCTATAACGTGATCGCCATTCCGGTGGCCGTGCTCGGGTTCCTCAACCCGTTGATCGCCGGTGCGGCCATGGCGTTCTCGTCGTTCTTCGTGGTCTCCAATAGCCTGCGACTGCGTCGCGTTCGGCTCGTACGCTGAGTCAGCGGCGCGATCGCGCCAACTTCTCCAGCATCGCGTTATAGGCGGCGAGTTCGGAATCCCCGTACTCGTCGTCCTTGCGGTCGGTGCGCACCGCGGTGCGGCGATCCTGTGCCACCCATTGGGTCAGCAGTGCGCCGACCACGAGCAGGATCGGGATTTCACCGGAGACCCAGGCAATGCCGCCGCCGACCCGCTGATCGGCCATCGGGTCCAGATGCCATGGCAGTTCCAGTTGTTGATAGAACCGCTCGCCGATAATGGTGTTCATCGACATCACCGCGACACCGAAGAAGGCGTGAAAGGGCATGATGGCGAACAGCATGCCGAGCCGGCCCAGATGCGGCAGGCGGCGCGGGCCGGGATCAATGCCGATGATCGCCCAGTAGAACAGATAGCCGATGATCAGGAAGTGCACGTTCATCAGCACGTGCCCCCAGTGATAGCGGATCAGGTTCGCGAACAACGGCGTGAAATACAGGCCGTAGAGGGAGAGCACGAAGGCCGTGATCGCGGTGCCGGGATGGGCCAGCATCGCGGTCGGGCGCGAATGCAGGATCCACAGCACCCATTCGCGCACACCGGGAACCGTATCCTTCGGGGCCGCGGGCACGGTGCGCAGCAGCAGGGTCACCGGTGCGCCGAGCACCAGCAGCACCGGCACGAACATATTCAGGGCCATATGCGTGATCATGTGCATGCTGAACATGGCGTAGCCGTAGGTGCCGATGCCCGATGATGTCGAAATCAGCAGGGCCGCACAGCCGCTGGTCCACGACAGCGTGCGCCATGGCGACCAGGTATCGCCGCGCCGCCGCAGTCGCAGCACACCCGCAAAGTACAACCCGATGCCAGCCAACGCGGCGCTGCCGAGGACGATATCGAAGCGCCACATGGTCATCAGCCGCCAGAGGTCGGCCCGGCCCGACAGATCGAAACCGAGGAAGACCTCCTGTGCCGTGAACGACCGATCGGCGAAGGCCGGGGCGGGTTGTACCGCCATCGCTACCAATGCGGCCGTCGCCAACACCGACAGCGCACCGGAACCGGCGATCAGCTGTCGCGTACGAGGCGACGAATCCGGTTCGACCGCAAGCTTTCTCAATATCAGTCCGATGCCGATGGCCGCTGCGACCACCACCAGCGCGAGCCGCCCATAGCCGGTATCGAACAACGCCGACCACGGCAACAGGATCGCACCGAGCACCAGACCGCTCGCGGAGGCCGCGGCCAGACACAACAGGCCGATGCGTGCGTAGCGTCGAACCGCGGTCGCTACCTGGGAACCCGCACGGCCCAGCTGCGCCGCGACACACCAGGCCGCGCCCGGCAGCACCGAGACCGCCAGCTGGAAGATGATCATCGCGCCGGTCCCGAAGTCGTGATCTGGTCCCTCACCCGCATTGCCGACCAGCGCGGGCGGCAGCACCGCCAGTAGCGCGAGCACTGTCGGTATCACAAGACCGGTCCAGGCCAAGGTCAGCCGCGTCACCAGCGCGACGACACCGGCCAGCACCGCGACCACGATCCAGGCCTTGGGCTTCTCACTCGCATCGATCAGCGCGCCGATCGCACCCCGCTCCAGTGCGGTGCTCATCGACAGTCCGCCCACATCGGCCGCGCTGACCGGAATCAAGATCAGGGCCGCGACCAGCCACACCAGACTCGCCCGCTCGGCCACCCGGACCCCGGCATATCCGTCCACATCGACGCGTCCACGCGCGGTGACCACGGTGCAGCACAGCGCATAGATCAGCGCGCCGACGGTGACCGCGCCCGCCAGCGCCGCCACCACCCGCAGCGCGACATAGATCAGGACATCGGGGAAGCCCGGATATGCGAGCCCGGCCCGGCGGTAGGGCATATCTCCGGCCGCGATGACGGAGATGAGGACGACGGCACCGGCGGCAACCGCCGCAATCAGCCAGATGAAGTGGTCGGGCGAGCGCTTCACCTGCACGTTTTTCCACCAATCCGGGCAACCGAAGATGTGTGACGGGCAGCGGATGTGCCAGCCCTCGCACATAAGTCGACTGTGGCCCGGTGCTGGTTCCCGGGCCGCAGGCGGTGCGACGAGCGTCACATGGTGGATCGCTCAGGCAAGTCGAAGGTGACCGCGACCGGGGCGTTGATCGGATTCCGGATCGTCGACGTCGGTGGCGAACGCACCGGATTCGTCGATACCCCAGCCTATTTCAGTTCCTTGGAAAATCTACAGACACAGGACCCAGGTCACCGATCCCAGCCAGATGGGGAAGCATATGGCAATCGACCCCTGGGTAGGCGTTACCGGAGCTGGAGCCTCGGTCGCGGAGGCGGTGGGAGCCACAATGGAGCCAACGCCAAGGGATAGTGCGATTGCAGTTGCGGCAATGGAACTTGCGATCTTGGTGTGCATCTTCTTGCCTTCTCACTTGAACCTTGCACCGAATTGGTGCTCGAGCACGAAACGCGAGAAAGAAGCGTTTCATCCAATTATGATTTGCCTTGCAACTATCATCTCTGCGATTCACGTAGTCTACTAGGGACTTTCGGCCCCCTTCGGACTGTCGAGAAGTTGGGGGATGACCGGGTTTTCCGGTCGATATCCGCTCTAATTCGAGGACCGAGAACAGACGAATACCCGGTTATGTCCTTTTTATTCTGATCTCCGGTCCATATTTCCCTGTCGCGGCATCATCAAAACTTGGCGAATCGCTCAGGCGAAGTCGAAGGTGACAACGACCGGAGCGTGATCGGATTCCGGATATTTGACGTCGGTAGCGAATGCACCGGATTCGTCGTGCAGCAGCTCGTTGTGGATCTCCGCGCCGCGGTAGTGGGCCAGCAGATTGCGGGTGACCAGGATATGGTCGAGCATCTGCCCCTTGCCCTGGTGGAACAGCGAGTACCGCGCGGATTCGGGGATGGTGTTCTCCAGCGGCACCAGCACCCGTCCTGCCAGCGCGCCATTGCCGGTGTCCTCGACATCGCCGCGAATGGCCACCAGGGGCACCTCCTCGGCGGTGGCATTGAAGTCGCCGCCGACCACGATGCGCGCGTTCGGGTCCTGGTCCAGGATCTGATCGACCAGCCGCCGGACCTCCAGCGCCTGGCTCATCCGCTTCATCGAGGAGATGAACGAACCCTCGGCGGCCGCGCCCGCACTGCGCCAGGTGAAGGTATTGAGCTTCTGCCCGGGAATATCGGTGGGCAGTTTCGACTTCAGATGCACCACGATCACATGCAGGGGTGCGCCGTCGACGTTCAGCTCCACATGCAGAATCGGCCGCTCGACTCGAATTGCTTGCGGCGCGACGGCGGGTGGATCCGCGGTCAGCATCTGATAGATCGGCGCGGCGACGAGCGTATTGAGCAATTGCGTATGCCCGGTCACCGTCAGCGAGGTGACCAGCACCAGATTGCGCTGATCGAATACTTCTCCATTGGCGGTTTGCGTCGAAACAATATTTGCCCCAGCCAATTTCGTGCCGGACAGCAGTTCGGCCAGTGCGAGTAGCGCCCGTGGCTGGCCGGGCCGTTCCTGTCCGTGCACCTCTTGCAGACATAAGATATCGGCCCGCAACCGCTCGAGCTGCGGTCGCATTACCGCGATCCGATCCGCCAATGACGGCGTGCTCGCATTCGGCACCGTCTCGTCGAAATTCTCCACATTGAATGTGGCGATACGTAGGGTGGTCATGACACACCGATCCACTATCAGGCCCCGACCGACTTATCGATTACGACCCGATTCTCACTCGGCCGACACCCGAACTCCTGCGTACCGACTACTCGAATTCCCCGATCAATGCGGCTATCGGGGTGCGTGTTATGGCCCGTAGCGCGCTGGCTACGGTTCCGCCCGAGGAGCTTCGGCCTCGGCTTCGGTGTGTTCGGCGACCGCCGCGGCATGTTTGGCGCCCGAGCCCCAGCCGACATGCAATTCCGAGCGCATGCGATCGACCATATGCGGGTAGTGCAATTCAAAAGCGGGTCGCTCGGAACGGATCCGCGGCAGCTCGTAGAAGTTGTGCCGCGGCGGCGGGCAGGTGGTGGCCCACTCCAACGAGTTGCCGTAACCCCACGGATCGTCGACCGTCACCACTTCGCCGTAGCGGTAGCTCTTGAAGACGTTCCAGATGAACGGCAGCATCGACGCGCCGAGGATGAAGGCGCCGATCGTGGAAATGGTATTCAGCGTGGT
>NZ_JBEXLC010000049.1:0-56803 GCF_040609795.1 Nocardia sp. NPDC004604 | reverse complement strand
GGCAGGACCGGCTCGGTGAGCCCGCCATTGACGATTTGGACACCCTCGTCGACCTGATCGTGGAGGAGGTCCTGCCGACCCGGGTACTGCACGGCCACGACGGCGATGCCGTCGTCGAGCCGTTCGGCCAGTGCGCGATATGCGGTAACCGAACCACCGCCCGGCGGGAGGCACAGCAGTTGGTGGCGCGGCGCGGGATGCGCTCGCAGCACCCGCAGCCAGTCCGTCGCAACCATGGCTCTGCCCACGTCGATCTCCTTCTCCGTTGAAAGATTCCTCACATTGCCCCGACCGCGATATCGGTCTGCCGACCGTGATGTTTCAGCCGAGATATGTTCCGTACCAATCCAGGACCCGTCGCCAGGCCTCGGCCGCGGCGGTCGGGTTGTAGCGGGGGCCGGTGTCGTTGAAGAAGGCGTGGTCCGCGTTCGGGGCGACGTAGATCTCGTGGGTGAGGCCAGCGCGGTCGAGTGCCGCTTCCGCGGTGGGTCGCGAGGCGATCACCCGTTCGTCCTTGGCGGCGTAGATGCCGAGCACCGCGGCCTTCGAGCCGGTCAGGTCCCCATTCTCCGGGAAGGGGCCGTAAAACGGAGTCGCCGCGGCAAGTGTCGGGGTGCCCGCGGCCAGTAGCAGCCAGACCAGACCGCCGCCGAAGCAAAACCCGGTGGCGCCGACCTTCTTTCCGGGCACCCGGCGCTCCAGTTCGGCGATTCCGGCCTGCAGATCGGCGGTGAACTGCTCCGGCGCGATCTTGCCGAGTTCGGCGGTGGCCGCCGCCGGATCTTTGAAGGCGGCGGTGCCGCCCAGCTCGGAGAGCAGGTCCACGGCCAGTGCGGAGTATCCGGCACCCGCGAAACGTCCTGTCACCGAACGGATATGGTCGGTGAGTCCCTTGTTCTCGTGGATGACCAGCACACTTCCGCGCGGCTGCGCGGTGGCCGCCCACGCAGCCTGTAGCTGACGACCGCCGGGGCCGGGAAAGGTGATCGCGGTGACCGCGACCGCGCCGTTCACCCCTGGCGGGGCCGCCGACGCCGCGGGTGTCGAGCCCGTCGACGCGGAGTTCGCCTGATCACCACTGCTCGAGCAGGCGGCGAGCAGGGCGACCGCCGCGGTGGCGCCGACCCCGAGCATTCCCAGTCGGCGCAGTGCTTCGCGGCGGCCGATCAATCCGTCGGCGTGATCGGTGGCAATCTCTTCGGCTATGTAACGCTGCAGCGGCGTCATGGCCCCGACCCTACTACTGCTGCACAACAGCTACTCTCGGTCTGGTGATTGCGCACGAACAGCTGGTCCGTGACTACGAAGCCGGAATCGGTGTCCCGGCCTCCGACACCACCCCCTCCGCCGATCCGGGCGGCTGTTTGGCTGCGACGCTGCCGGTTTGGGCGCTGGCCGCCGGTTCGGTGGCCGCGATGACGGCGGCGGCCAACCGCATACGCGACGTACACCACCTGAATCCGGTGGCGCACCGGCTCGATCCGGACCGGATCGCCGCCGCCTTCTCCAGTGAGCGGCTGCTGCGCATCGGCGGTGCGCCCGCGTCGGCATTCGCCGACCTATCCGGATTCTTCCCGACCTTCGACGGCTGGGTCCGCACCCACGCCAACTACCCGCATCATCGCGCGCGACTGCTCGCCGCGCTCGGACTCCCCGATGACGCGCCCGTCGATCTGACGGTCGCGCAGATGGCGATGAGCCGCGCCAGCGATGTGGAGGAACTCGCCGCCGCGCACGGCGCGATCGCGGTACAGGTGCGCACCGAAGCGGAGTGGGCGGCCAGTCCACAGGGGCAGGCCGCCGCATCAGGTCCGCTGGTGGCGATCGACACCCGGATCGATCGTGGCGAGATCGGCTTGCCGATCGGCGCATCGCCGTTGCAGCCATTGCGTGGCGTCCGGGTGCTCGATCTGACCCGCGTCATCGCCGGACCGGTGGCGACCAGAACACTGGCGCTGCTCGGTGCCGATGTGCTGCGGATCGACCCGCCGCGACTACCCGAAATCCCCTGGCAGTACCACGACACCTGCCAGGGGAAACGCTCGACGCTGCTCGATCTGCGTGCGCAGCTACCGGTGGTCAATGATCTGCTCGCCGCGGCCGATGTGCTGATCACCGGATATCGGCCCGGCGCGCTGGAACACGCCGGGCTGACCGCCGCCCGTCGTCCCGGCCTGGTGCACGGGCGGATATCGGCGTGGGGCGAATCCGGTCCCTGGGGTCAACGCCGCGGTTTCGACAGCATTGTGCAGGCCGCAGCCGGTATCTCGATCATCGAAGGCGCACCCGCGGTGCCCGGGGCGCTGCCCGCGCAGGCACTCGACCACGCCTCCGGCTATCTGCTCGCCGCCGGTGTGATCGATGCGCTCGTCGCCCGCGCCCATGACGGCATCGGACGCGACGTCCGAGTCGCGTTGGCGCGCACCGCGTCCTGGCTCCTCGACGCCTCCGGCCGCACCCCGCGGCATCCGCAGGCCACGGCGCCGAATCCGATGGCGGCGGTCACGCACGGCAATATCACCACCGCGGCGCCGGTGCTCGCCGAATATCCGGACTACGCCTGGCCCGCACCGCGGTACGGTGCGGACCGACCCGCTTGGCCCTTGCCAACGCGGTAGCACCTGCGCGGACCTGCTCCGGGCCGCGGAAAATTCGTTTGCGGTCGATCGGCGGTGGCCGATGAAACAGCAAGTGGCGGCGACGCTGCCCGAACGGCTCGGCGACGCAGTTCTGCTCGCGGCGCGCACGGCATTCCTGGACGGCGTGCACGGCACCGCGACCATTGCCGGCCTTGCCGCACTGGCACTTTCGGTGATCGCGGTGCCGCGGCTGCGGCACATCCCCGCCGGAGCGCCCCCGGATCAGTCCCGACCGGTCAGGACTCGCGGGCCAGAGCCGCGATGGCCTTGGCCAATCGGGCGCCGTCGGGCAGGTTGTTGCCACTGGTGATGGTCCACAGGATGCCGAGGCCCTGGGTCAGTACGAAATACAGTTCGGCGATCGCCTCTGCGGTGTCCTGATCCAGATCCGGGCGAGATTCCCGCAGCGCCCGACCGAGGTCGGTGTAGGCACCGGTCAGACTGTCGTCCATATAGGTCTTCGATTCCGGTGTGCGCGCGACCCGCACCAGATTCTCCAGACTGGCCAGCATGCCCTCGCGGTTGTCCTCGAAAACCTGCGGCATTCCGTCCCACAGCCGGATGAATGCCGCCAGCGGCGGCTGACCGGCGCCGTCGTGGACCAGCGCCTCCATCCGGTCACCGATATCGGTGCCGAGCGCCTGGGCCAGCGCCTCGGTGATCAGCCGATCCTTGGAGCCGAAGTGGTAGCCGATCGCGGCCAGGCTCACACCCGCCGCCGCGGCGATATCGCGGGCGGTCGTCTTTGCCACACCACGTTCGATAATGGCCTTACGCGCTCCCGCCAACAGGTCTTCTCGATTTCCCATGATCTCAGCCTACACTTGACTTAGACATTTGTACTAGACGTTCGTGCCATCTCTGTGTTAAACATTTGTCTGACACATTCGTCCGACAGATTGGCGCGGTCATGAGCACCACCAACACCCTCCACATCCTCATCAGCGGCGGAGGCATCGCTGGCAACGCGCTCGCGCTGCAGTTGCTGCGTGCGGGCATCCGCACCACCGTCGTAGAGCGCTCCCCCAAGCCGCGCCCCGGCGGTCAGGCCGTCGACCTGCGCGGGCCGAGCCGCGAGGTCGCCGAGCGGATGGGAATCATGCCGGGCATCCGCAAATACCAGCTCGACGAGCGCGGTATGGCCTACGTCGACGAACAGGGCCGGGAGTTCGCCCGGATGCCCGCAGAGATGTTCGACGGCAAGGGGCCGGTGGCCGAAATCGAGATCACCCGGGGCGATCTCAATCAGGTGCTGCTCACCGAGCTCGCCAGCACGGCAGGCGAACTCGACTACCGCTACGGCGAATGGATCGAGGGACTGCGGCAGGACGACACCGGGGTGGATGTCACCTTCGCATCGGGTCGCACCGAGCGCTTCGATCTGGTCGTCGGGGCCGACGGGGTGCATTCGGCGACCCGGCAGCTCGCCTTCGGCCCGGAGGAACAGTTCGTCACCTACCTCGGCGGGTACATGTCCTTCTTCACCATCCCGACGCCCGCCGGAACCGAGCCCGGCTGGTTCAAGATGCATACGGTGCCCAGCGCCGCGGTCGCGATTCGACCGGATGCCGATCCGGCAACCTCGAAGGCGATCATCACCGTGCGCACCGAAGCCGATCCGGCGCTGCACCGCGATGTGGCCGCGCAGCAGCGGTTCATCCACGACGCGCTGGCCGAAGCGGGATGGCAGGCGCCCGCCGTGCTGGACGCGATGAGCACCACCCCGGACTTCTACTTCGACATGCTGGCCCGCGTCGATATGCCGTCACTGTCCAACGGCCGGGTCACCCTGCTCGGCGATTCCGGCTTCTGCGGTTCCCCGATGACCGGCATGGGCACCGCGATGGCCATTGTCGGCGCGTACGTCCTGGCTGGTGAAATCGCCTCCGCCCCTGACGATCTCGCGAAGGCGCTGACCCGCTATGCGGAGATCGTCACGCCGTTCCTGGACAAGGCCAAGGAACTGCCCGGCGGTGGCATCAAGATGATGCTGCCGACCTCGCGCATCGGCACTCGCATGGCGCAGGTGAGCATGCGCCTGATGACCTCGCGACTGCTCCGGCCGGTGATGATGAAGATGATGACCGACACCGACGACTACGTGCTGCCCTCCTACTGAGCCTCACGGCTGAGCGACGGCATCGACTCGCTAGGCTCGACGGGTGCGGCAAAAGATCATTATGGACGTCGATACCGGTATCGATGATTCACTCGCGCTGCTGTACCTCCTCGCCTCCCCGGAGGCCGAGATCGTGGGAATCGCCGCCACCGCGGGCAATGTGCCCGCGCCGCAGGTGGCGGCGAACAATCTCGCCTGGCTCGATGTGTGCCGCGCACCCGATATCGAGGTTGCGCTCGGTGCCGCGACACCGCTCGCGATCCCGTTGCGCACCACCGAGGACACCCACGGGCCGCAGGGCGTCGGCTATGCGGAACTGCCGGAGTCTGCTCGATCGCTCTCGGCCCGGTCCGCGGCGCAGATGTGGGTCGATCTGGTGCGTGCGAGACCCGGCGAGATCATCGGGCTCTGCACTGGACCACTGACCAATCTCGCACTCGCCCTTCGGCTCGAACCACGATTGCCACTGCTGCTGCGGCGGCTGGTGATCATGGGCGGGGCCTTCAACCATCCCGGCAATACCACCCCGACCAACGAATGGAATGTGCACGTGGACCCGGAGGCGGCCAAGGAGGTCTTCGACGCCTTCGCCGCCGCCCCCGCCGATCGACGGCCCATTGTCTGCGCGCTCGATATCACCGAGACCATCGAAATGCGGCCCGAACATGTGGCCCAGCTCGCCGAGCGCGCGGGCAGCCTGCCCGTCGAGGTGGTTTCGGAGACCGATCCGCCGGAGGCCAGGTCGGCGACGAGCAATCCCATCGTGCGCCATTTCACCGATGCAGTCCGGTTCTATTTCGACTTCCACAAGCTCTACGACCAGGGCTATCTCGCGCATATGCACGATCCGTTCGCGGCGGCCGTCGCGCTGGATCCCGCACTCGCCAGCACTCGACCGGCAACGGTCGATGTGGAACTCGTCGGCACCCTTACGCGCGCGACGACGGTAGCGGACTGGGCTGGCATGTGGGGCCGGGAACCCAACGCCGACATTGTCATCGGCACCGAGCCCGATGTGTTCTTCGAGCGATTGATCACCAGGGTCGGCGACTTCGCTCGCGCGATCTATCCGGAAGGGGCGCAATGACAGGCGACGACAATACCTATCTCGCCGAGTTCCGCACCCGACTCGACCTGCCCGGAATCATCGATGTCCATACGCATTTCATGCCGGAGCAGGTGATGGCCAAGGTGTGGGCGTACTTCGATTCGGCCGGTCCGCTGGTCGGCCGGGAGTGGCCCATCGCCTACCGCGACGATGAACAGGTCCGATTGAAGACATTGCGCGGCTTCGGTGTTCGCGCATTCACCTCGCTGGTTTATCCCCATAGACCCGATATGGCGGCCTGGCTCAACGAATGGACCGCCGAATTCGCCGAGCGCACCCCGGATTGCCTGCACACCGCGACGTTCTATCCCGAACATTACGCCGACAGTTACGTGGAGGCGGCCATTGAACGCGGTGCCCGGATATTCAAGGTCCATGTGCAGGTCGGCGACTTCCATCCCGGTGATCCGCTGCTGAATCCGGTATGGGGCATGCTGGAGGATGCGCAGATACCGGCGCTGATCCACTGCGGCTCCGGTCCAGCACCCGGCGAATTCACCGGACCCGAGCCCATTGCCGGTCTGTTGCAGCGGTTTCCGCGCCTGCGACTCATCATCGCGCATATGGGCACACCCGAATACTCCGAATTCCTGGATCTGGCAGAGGAATACCCGGGGGTGTATCTGGACACGACGATGGTGTGGACCGATTTCACCGAGGCCGATGCCCCCTTCCCCACCTCGGAACACGGCAGGTTGCGCCACTTCGGTGACCGGATTCTGTTCGGCAGCGACTTCCCGAATATCCCGTATTCCTACGGGCATTCGATCTACTCGCTGGAACGCCTGGACCTGGGCGACGCCTGGCTACAACAGGTCTGCTACCGAAATGCCGCCCGGCTCTTCGGGATCCATTAGCACCTAGGCCCCTGCCACCGTGAATCTGGTCCGGCGGTGCGCGGGCCGCTCGGCCTCATCGAGCAGTGCTACCGCGAAATCCTCCATGGAGATGGTCGAGACGCCATCGGCGCGGGTGAGCAGTTCATCCGCGCCGACCCGGTAGCTGCCGGTGCGCTCCCCCGGCACCAGTTCGGCGGGCGGGCTCAGATACGTCCAGTCGGTGGCGGTTTCGGCGCGGCAAATGGCCAATTGGTCGGCGCAGGCCTGCGCGATGGCACGCAGTTCGACCGGGAAGTCCGGACTTTCGTGCAGGGTCAGCGGATCCGCGCCGGGCACGACCAGGGTGGCCGCGCCCCCGACCACTAGCAGCCGGACGCCGGTGCGCGCCAGACCGGATAGGAGCACCGAGGTGATTGCGGCTAGTTCCTGCTCGTGACCGGGTGCCGGGCGGGTCGCGGTGATCACCAGATCCCGGCCCGCGCTGAGCGATACGACATCGTCGAGATTCGCGGCGTCTCCGGTGCGCAGCGTCGCCGCGGCGGGCACCGCACGGGCCCGCGCGAGGTCCCGGACCACCGCGGTGACCTCATGGCCGCGGTCCAGCGCCTCGGCCACGACCCGACTTCCGACATCGCCCGCCGCTCCGAATACGGTGATACGCATGATGATTCGCCTTTCGTCGAGCTCGTAGATCACTTAGCTCTAAGAAACATAGCTTAGCGTTAAGTAATTTCCGCTTATGAGATACCTCACCGCTGAGGTATTCGCTAGGCTGCGGTCGTGACCGATCATGTCGAACGGGTGCTCGACCAATGGCGCACGCAGCGTCCCGACCTGGACGTCTCGCCGATGGCCGTGCTCGGCAGACTGACCAGACTGTCCCAGGTCGTCGGAACCGAGCTGCGCAAGACCTTCGCCGCGCACGGACTCGACGCCGCCTCCTTCGATGTCCTCGCCACCCTGCGCCGCAGCGACCCACCCCACCGCCTCACTCCCACCGAACTCATGCGCTCGGCCATGATCACCTCGGGCGGGGTCACCCAGCGCCTCGACCGCCTGGAGGAACGCGGCCTCGTCGCCCGCGCCCGCAGCGAATACGACGGGCGGGGCGTACACGTCACGCTCACCGAAGCGGGACGCGAACTCATCGATGCGGCACTGCCCGACCACGTCGCCACCGAGGCCCGCCTGCTCGAGCCCCTGACGCCCGCGCAACGCAAGCAGCTCGCATCCGCACTGCGCACCCTGCTCGAGGCACACGGCGATTCGGTCTGACGCTCAGGATCGGACTCGAGCCAACTCGTCTTGCGGTCGGAATCCACTCCACCGCAAGGAAATTGCAAATCAGCGGCGTTCATCCTCGATTGCCGAAGGATGATTCATTTTGCAACGATTCGTGACGCGGACATTTTCTAAATTTCGCAATCTACGTCGGAATCGTTAACCGGCGCGATCGCTTGCTGGCCGGGTCGGCCCATCGAGCGGATTTCTTATATTGCTGCCCGTTAACAGCGGACCGCCAACCGCAGAATTTAGTGGCAACGGTCACAATCGAGAGGAAAGGCATGTCCGAGTCCGAGAACAATTTGCAAGCCCCCGGTATCCCGGCAGCTGGTCCAGTGCAGCACGGCGCGCCCGCGGGACGGCCTGCGCCGAGCCGCCGTGGTCGCAGGGCTGTTGTGATCGGTGTCGTATCGCTGCTGGTGCTCGCTGGTGTCGGGGCGGGCACGTACTTCCCCGTTCGGGCGCATCTGGACCGGCCCACCGAGGAGGATCATGTCCGGGCCGCCGTTCGATCCGCCACGGCCGCACTGCAGGACGGCGATATCGGTCGGCTGCGCTCCGCATTCTGTGCCGAGTATTCGGAGGAGCTGTCGCAATTCTCGCCCGGACAGTTTGCCGCATTGATTCGATTGGACAACAACAAGAACGGTCGATTCACGATCGACGCGTTCGACACTGTCGAGGTTTCGGGTGATCGCGCACGCGCCTCGGTGTCCGGGCATATGGATCGTGGCGATATCGGCGCGCAGCACACCAGCTTCGCGCTGACCCGAATCAATGGTGACTGGAGACTGTGCAAGTGGCCGGAAGACGATCCCGCGACCAAGGCCGAACAGGAGCAGGCGGCCGCCGAGCAAGCGGTACGTGACGTCGTCACGAAGTTCTACAACGCGGTCGCGGACCGCGATCGTGAGCGGCTTGCCGCATTGAGCGACGGCCCCGTCGCTCAGAGCATCGTCGGCACCTCACCGGATCAGTTCGCGCGCACCCTGCGCAACTGGGGCACGCTCGAATCCGTCGACGAGGTGGTGATCCGCAGCGACTCGGCCAAGGTCACGGTCACCGGCAAGGACCGAGACGGCAGGTACGTCGCCGAGCTGACCCTGGAGCGGATCTTCGGCGAATGGAAGTTGTCCGACTCCGCGGAGATCAGCCGATGAGCCCGCACCCCGGCCCGGACGCACCGCCGCCGCCCACCGACCTTGCAATGCCGAAAGGACCCATCATGTGGACTCCACCCTCGCTCACGGAGCCGCTGTCGCCGATGCCGGATGTGCCCGCGAATCCCGTCGCACGCAAATTGCGGCGCTGGGCGCTCATCGCGCTGGGCAGCCTTGTTATCGTCGCGATCGCGGGCGGCGCGGCAGGCGGAAGCTACCTGCTCACCCGCCCGACGCAGTCCGGGCCGACCGCCGAAGTGCGGGTGCGCGCCGCCATCGACAACTACTACGCCGACTGGCAGCGCGGCGATCTGACGAAGGTCCGTGCCGACGTCACCGACGACGTGGCCAAGGCCGAATTCGATGTACCGCCGACCGCATTCGCCGACTACGTCAAGCAGGTGACGGCCCAGAACGGCCACTTCGTGGTCAATTGGTTCGATAACGTCGAGATCGACGGCGACCGCGCGCGGGTCGCCGTGACCGGCCACTCGATCGGTGGCGAGCGGGCCGATATCGGCGACGAGCATCCACGGATCGAACTGACCAGGATCGACGGCGCATGGCGGATCAGCAAGCTGCCCAGCGATCCCGCCGCGGAACGCAAACGGACCCAGCTGTCGGACGAGGCCGATGTGCAGCAGACGGTCCAGAATCTTTTCGATGCATCGGGCAGCGGCAATCTCGCTGCCGCACAACAGATTGCGGATATCAGTGCGGAGAACTTCACGGCGCTGCAGGGATTCGCGATCCGCTCCGTCGATCGGACCGTCGTCAACGGCGATTCGGCGAGTATCACGGTAACCATTCAGCGGGCCGATGTGACCCACCGCGTGACCTTCCAGCTCGAACGTATCGGCGGGCGGTGGCTGATTGTGGATTCCGCCGTGCTGAACACGGTCCAGGCCGGGAGTGCACACCGATGAACGCACGAACCTTGCGCCGGGGCCTGCTGGGGACGCTTATTGCGGTCACTGTGCTCGCCCTGGTCGCCGGGTGCGGCGACGACCCCGCCGCACCCGCGCGCGTCGGCTACGACGCGACCGAGGTCGCGGGTCTGACGGTCGCGGACGGTCCCAGCGGCCTGCGCGAGCATGTGCCACCGCCCGCGATCACGGTGGACGGATTCACCGGCACGCCGGTCGACCTGCTGGCAGCCGATGCGGTCGCCGATGTCGAGGACTACTGGCGCGTCCAGTACCCCAAGATATTCGGCCGCCAGTTCATACCCGTCGACCACCACGTCTCCTACGACTCCGACGATGCGGCCGCAAGCGTCTGCGGCGAATCCGTTACCGGTATGCCGAACGCCTTCTACACCAGCGACTGCAAGCAGGGCAGACTCATCGCGTGGGACCGCGGCCTG
This sequence comes from Nocardia sp. NPDC004604, assembly GCF_040609795.1. Taxonomy (NCBI): domain Bacteria; kingdom Bacillati; phylum Actinomycetota; class Actinomycetes; order Mycobacteriales; family Nocardiaceae; genus Nocardia; species Nocardia sp. NPDC004604. The sequence continues at coordinate 46,288 of NZ_JBEXLC010000049.1, read as the reverse complement.
ATTTCGATGTACGCCCGGCTCGGCGAGGAGACCGTCCCATACATTCTGGCCCACGAGTACGGACACGCGATCCAGGATCAGGCCAGGCTGGTCAACAATTCCACCACGACCGTCGTGCGTGAACAGCAGGCCGACTGCTTCGCCGGGGTCTACCTGAGATCCGTCGCCGAGGGCAAGTCGGCCCGCTTCGCCCTCAATACTGCCGACGGGCTGAACCGGGTGGTCGCCGCGGCAATGTCGTTGCGCGACGGCTACTACATCGGAACGATGCCGTCCGAGCACGGAAATGGATTCGAGCGGGCCAGCGCCCTGGAGCTCGGCATCACCGACGGCGCGGACGCCTGCAGCAGGATCGACGATGCCGAAATCGCGGCACGCCGCGGCAATCTGCCCGCCATATTCAGTTCCACCGAAACCGGCGAACAGGAGATCACCCGGGACTCGGTGCAAGCCCAGATCGATTTCGTCACCCAACTGTTCAAGCTGAAGGACAAGCCCAAAGTGGAATACACCGGCGCGATCCGGGGCTGCCCGGATGCGCACGAAACCACACCGGTCTCGTACTGCCCGTCCACCAACACCATCGGCATCGACCTGCCCGGGCTGGTGAAACGCGGGCGCAAGGTAGATAGCCTGGTGCCCAGTGGCGACTTCGATGCCTACGCACTGGTTGTCTCTCGCGTCCTGCTTCCGGTCGAAAAGGCTTCCGGCCGATCACTTTCCGAGCAGAGCACCGCACTGCATGTCGCGTGCTACACCGGCGTCTACACCGATGCCCTGGCCACGGGCGAGCAGCCGGAAAGCGCACTGTCCCAAGGTGATGTGGACGAAGCGCTGGCCGGGCTGCTGCGGGACGGGCTGGTCGCCAGCAACGTCGACGGCCTTTCGGTGCCCAGCGGATTCGCTCGCATCGAGGCCTATCAGCTGGGCCTGAAGCACGGTCGTACGGCCTGCGACAACACCTACACCGACGCGAGCTAGGCCACGATGCGCACTATGCGACGGGGCGGTACCGCTCCACGTGGGTGCCCGCGCCGACGACGCGGAGTGCGGTGCGCAGACCCCAATGGTTCATGCGATTCGTGATGATCCGGCCGCCCTGGGCCAGCGCGGCGAAGGCGGCGGTATCGCCATTGCCACCTGCCGAGCTGCGGATGCATCAGCCGCATCACCCCGGCCGCCGTACCGGGAAGCAGCGAACGCGCGTCAGCGGCATAGTGCCGCAGCAGCGAGTCGACCATCGGAACCTGCACAACCACGCTGTTGTCCGACCACGGCAAAGCGACTGAGACAGCGAATCAACGGCTGTCTCAGTCTCGATTGCGACTCGTCAGGTGCGGTCGAAGTGGAACGGACAGTGTGAACCGCCGAGGCCGATAGTGGTAGTCCGCTGGAAACGGAAGCCGAATGCCACCGCGGCCGTCGAGTTCGGCAACTCGTCAGTCGGTCAGGTCGATGCGGATGGTCAGGAGATTGGTGCCGAAGGCACGGACCATGGCGCTGTTCATCCGCGGGAGGGTGGCCAGGCGGGCGATTGCGTCGTCGTCGGGGAGCGGATGGGCGATGCCGTTGTGCCATCGGCCATCGATGCGTACGCGAACGGCGGGGTCCGCCTTGATATTTCGCACGTAGTCGGAGTGCTCGCCGTGGTTGGAGACCATCCAGAAATGCTCCCCCACCACCTTCCCGCCGACCGGTGTGCGCCGCGGTTCACCGGATTTGCGCCCGGTGGTTTCCAGCAGGATCTGGTCGCGCATGCGCGTGGTGATCGGGTTGGCGAGGCGGCGGTGGAAGGCGTGGTCGAGACGCAGTCGCCAGGAATTGTCAGCCGGTGTAGTCATGATGCGAGTGTTGTCGAGACTGTCAGTCTCGTCAAGGTAGGATCAGGCATGGCCGAAAACGCGAGTACCCGAGTGCACACCGGATCCCGCCGCAATGCGGCGGCGCGGGCGGCGATTCTGACCGCCGCCGCCGAACTCCTTGCCGAATACGGGAGTTCGGGTGTCACGGTGGACCGCATCGCGGCGCACGCGAGCGTCGGCCGTCAGACCATCTACCGCTGGTGGCCGTCCAAGGACGCGGTCCTACTCGACGCGCTGGTCCACTCGGCCGAACAGGCCGTCGCGATTCCCGATACCGGCACCCTGCGCGGCGATCTGGAAATCTTCCTGCGCGAGACCTTCGCCGCCGCACAGACCGAACGCAACCGCCAAGCCCTGATCGCCGCGGTCATGGCCGCCCAGGACGACGCGAACCTCGAACAGGCCCTGCGTGAATTCCTGGCCCGCCGCCGAACGGCACTGACCGAGGTCATCGAACAGAGCAGATCGCGCGGCGGGATCCCCGCCACCGCACCGGTCGAATTGGCCGTCGAACAGGCCTTCGGCGTGCTGTGGTACCGAATCCTGTTCCAGCCCAGCGCCCTACACGCCGAGGGTGCAGCCGAACTCGCCGGGGCGCTGACCGCCCAACTCGCTGCCGTCTAGCCGAAGACGGCCCCGATCTTGCCGAGAGCCAGGCTCAGCTATCGAAGGCGTCGAGAAGCTGTTCCGCGGCCAATGCGGCGGTCAGCGTGCCGTCACGCACCTGCTTCTCCACTTGCGCGCGAATGGCTTTGACGTTGGGGTTCTCGGCGAGACGGCGCAGGAGTTGGTCGTGCACCATGGTCCAGGTCCAATCGACCAACTGGCGGCGACGCTTTTCGGCGAATTCGCCCGCCTCGGTGAGGACGCGGCGGTGTTCGAGCACCGTATCCCAGAACTTGTCCAGCCCATGGCCTTCCAGCCCGCTCATGGTGAGCACCGGTGGACGCCAGAGCGCGTCGTGCGGATGGATGAGGCGCAGCGCCCCGGCCAGTTCGCGGGCGGCGGCCTTGGCCTCGATCTCGTGTTTGCCATCGGCCTTATTGACCGCGACCAGATCGGCGAGTTCGAGGACGCCCTTCTTGATGCCCTGCAACTGATCTCCGGTGCGGGCCAGGGTGAGGAAGCAGAACACGTCGACCATATTCGCGACGGTCACCTCGGACTGGCCGACACCGACGGTTTCCACCAGGATCACGTCATAGCCCGCGGCCTCGAGCAGCACGATCGTTTCACGGGTCGCCTTGGCGACGCCGCCGAGCGTGCCCGCGGTCGGCGACGGACGGATATAGGCATTGCGCTCCAACGACAGTCGCGCCATGCGGGTCTTGTCACCGAGGATGGAACCCCCGGTGCGGGTGGAGGACGGGTCGACGGCGAGCACCGCGACCCGATGCCCCTTGCCGATCAGATCCATGCCGAGGGCATCGATGAAGGTCGACTTGCCGACGCCGGGAACACCGGTGATACCAACACGATTCGAGGTGACGGTATCGGTGGGCGGGGTCAGTTGCAGCAGCAATTGCTGTGCGAGCTCCCGATGATCGGCCCTGGTCGATTCGACCAGGGTGATGGCCCGGGCAATGGCGGCCCGCTCCTGAGAGCGGACCGCCTGCGCGAGTGCATCGATGTCAATGACGCGCTTCGACCCGGCCGTCACCCGGCTACCCCCATCGAATCGCTACGCGACGCTGGAAGCCCACCCGTCGCCCGACCACCGCCCCCCATCGAACCGCTGCGCGATGCTGGAATCATTCGCCGCTGCCGCCGCCGATCTCGTGACCGAGTTCGCCCGCCAACTTCTTCAGCAGATCGATCGCGGCGTCCGCGATCACGGTGCCGGGCGGGAAGATCGCCGCCGCACCCGCCGCGTACAGCTCTTCGAAATCACCGGGCGGGATGACACCGCCGACGATGACCATGATGTCGGGACGCCCGACATCGGCCAGTGCCTGCCGCAAGGCGGGCACCAGCGTGAGGTGGCCAGCCGCCAGCGAGGACACACCGACGACGTGCACGTCGTTATCGGCCGCCTGCTGCGCCACCTCTTCCGGGGTCTGGAACAGCGGGCCCACGTCGACATCGAAGCCGAGGTCGGCGAAGGCCGTCGCGATCACCTTCTGTCCTCGGTCGTGCCCGTCCTGGCCCATCTTCGCGACCAGGATGCGCGGTCGACGGCCCTCCGCATCGGCGAACTCCTCGACGAGTTCGATCGCCTTGCTGATATTGGTCACCTTCCCGGCCTCGTCGCGGTACACACCGGAGAGGGTACGGATCTCGGCCTGGTGGCGGCCGTACACCTGCTCCAGCGCGTCGGAGATCTCGCCGACGGTGGCCTTGGCCCGAGCGGCATTGATGGCCAACGCCAGCAGGTTGTTCTCCATGCCACCCTCGGCTGGGGCCGTCGGGTCGCTCCGCAGGCTCCGCTCCCAGGCTGCCGCACGGGTCAATTCGGCCAGCGCCCGCTCGACCTCACCCGCATCACGTTCGGCCCGAAGCCGATTCAGCTTCTCGATCTGCTCGGCCCGCACCCGCGAATTCTCGACCTTGAGGACCTCGACCTGCTGATCCTCTTCGACCTGGTACTTGTTCACGCCGATAACCGGCTGCTGGCCGGTATCGATGCGCGCCTGGGTGCGCGCGGCGGCCTCCTCGATGCGCAGCTTCGGGATGCCCTCGCCGATCGCCTGCGCCATCCCGCCGTGCGCCTCCACCTCGGCGATATGCGCGCGGGCCCGGTTGGCCAGCTGGTGGGTGAGCCATTCGACGTAATACGAACCGCCCCAGGGATCGATCGGCCGCGTAGTGTTGGACTCCTGTTGGATCAGCAGCTGGGTATTGCGCGCGATGCGCGCGGAGAAGTCCGTGGGCAGGGCCAGCGCCTCATCGAGGGCGTTGGTGTGCAGCGACTGGGTATGGCCCTGGGTCGCGGCCATGGCCTCGATGCAGGTGCGCGCCACATTGTTGTAGGCGTCCTGCGCGGTCAGCGACCACCCGGAGGTCTGCGAATGGGTGCGCAGCGATAGCGATTTCGCACTCTTCGGTTCGAACTTCGCGACCAGTTCGCTCCAGAGCAGCCGTCCCGCACGGAGTTTGGCGACCTCCATGAAGAAGTTCATGCCGATGGCCCAGAAGAACGACAGCCGCGGCGCGAACTTGTCGACCTCCATACCAGCGTCGATACCCGCACGGATGTACTCGACGCCGTCGGCGAGGGTGTAGGCCAGCTCTAGATCGGCCGTGGCTCCGGCCTCTTGAATGTGGTAGCCGGAGATGGAGATCGAATTGAACTTCGGCATCTTCGCGCTGGTGTAGGCGAAGATATCGGAGATGATCCGCATCGAGGGCTTGGGCGGATAGATGTAGGTATTGCGGACCATGAACTCCTTCAGAATGTCGTTCTGAATGGTTCCGGCCAGCTGTTCCGGCGCGACGCCCTGCTCCTCGGCCGCGACGACATAGAGCGCGAGAATCGGCAGCACCGCACCGTTCATGGTCATCGACACACTCACCTGGTCCAGCGGGATGTGGTCGAAGAGCTGACGCATATCGAGAATGGAATCGATGGCGACACCGGCCATGCCGACATCACCCTGTACGCGCGGGTGATCGGAGTCGTAGCCGCGGTGCGTCGCCAGATCGAAGGCGACCGAAAGACCCTTCTGGCCCGCCTGCAAGTTGCGGCGGTAGAAGGCATTCGAGTCCGCGGCGGTGGAGAAGCCCGCGTACTGGCGAATGGTCCACGGCTGGTTGACGTACATGGTCGGGTACGGACCGCGCACGAACGGGGCGATACCGGGCACGCTGTCGAGCGGATACCCCTCGGCGGCAATGGCATCGCGATCGGCCTTGGTGAAAACCGGTGGCACGTCGATGCCCTCGGGCGTCGACCACACCAGCTGTTCAGGCGTGTAGTTGTTCGCCTCGGCGGCGGCGCGCACGTACGCGTCGACCTGCGCGGCGTCCACCTCGGCGGGTTCGGCCGGACGCTCGGACAGCGGCACCTCGGCGAAACTGCCGATCCGATGTTCGATACCACCCGGTTCGTCGATGTGCCCCGGGTTGTCGATATGACTCAGTGTCATCAGGCTCCCACCTTCTCCAGCAGGTCGGACAGTGCGGCGACCGCATCGATGCGGGCCGCGAGATAGCCGTCCGGGCGCTGTGCACCGCTCAGCTCGGCAACGGCCTTTTCCGCACCGGCCAGCAGTACCGTCTCGATTCCGGCGGCGCGCAACTGTTCGACGGCTGCACCCGCCTGTTCGCCATAGCGCTTGTCCGAACCACACAGTACGGCGATCGTGGCACCGGATTCCGTTGCGGCCGTACCGATTCCGGCCACCTCCAACGGACCCGGATGCACCGCTTCGATACCGCCGGAGGCCAGCAGGTTCGCGATGAACGTCACCCGCACGTTGTGCTCGGCCACCGTGCCGAGCGGCACCAGCAGCGCACGCGGGCGCGCACCCTTGGCCGCCAGGTAGGCATCCGAGCGATTGCGCAGCGCCTCGAAGGCTGCGCCGTAGCGGGCCACCTGCCCGGCCGCCCGCGCGGCTTCCGACAGCGGTGCCTCGGCCAGATTGGGGAATTCGTTCACGCCGGTGACCGCCGTCTTGCGGTGGGCCACATCGGCACCCCGGGCCGACCGGGTGGCGGCGATGCGCTCGGCGAGCAGGCCGGAATCCAGTGCGGTCGCATATCCACCCGCCGCCTCGATCTCCTGCATGAACTCCCATGCCTTGGCAGCGAGCGCGGCGGTGAGATCCTCCACGTACCAGGAGCCAGCACCCGGATCCTGCACATGTCCGAGATGCGACTCCTCGAGCAACAGCAGCTGGGTATTGCGCGCCATGCGGTCCGCGAACGACTTCGAGACACCGAGCTCGCCCGGCGGCAATGCCGAATCGAAGGGCAGCACGGTCACCGTATCCGCGCCGCCGACGCCGGCGCCGAATGCGGCGAGGGTGGTGCGCAGCATATTCACCCAGGGGTCGCGCTGGGTCATCATGGCCGCGGAGGTCACCGCGTGCTGGGGTGCGTCACCGAAGGTGGGCGCACCACACACATGCGCGACACGGGCCCAGAGTTGGCGGGCCGCACGGAATTTCGCGATGGTGGCGAATTGGTCGTCGGTCGCGGCGAAGCGGAATGCCAACTGGTCGAAGGCATCCGCAATATCGTGTTCGGCGGTGAGCGCGCGTAGATAGGCCAGACCCGCGGCCACCGCGGCACCGAGTTCCTGTGCGTCCGAGGCACCGGCATTGTGAAAGACGGTGCCGTCCACGGTGATAGCGCGCACGGTTTCCGACCGCGCCACCGCGGCACCGGCCAAGGCGATCGCCTCGGCCAGCTCGACATCGGCGGTTCCGGCGAAGCGACTGGTCAGCGGGGCCGCACCGAGTGCCACCTGGATACCGGCCCGGTCGGCCACCTGGTAGCCGTCGAGCACCGCGAAAACCTGTTGGGCCGCATCGGAAGCCGCGGTACCGGCATCGAGGGTCAGCGGCGCCAGTTCGAAAAGCAGCCCCGACAGCGCCGCGGGCAGTTCGGCGACCGGAACACCCCGCTCGCCGACGGCAAGCCACAGTGCGCTGATCCCGTTCTCCAGACCCGCGAGGATCTCACGATTCGCTGTGGCGCCATCTCGTGCATCGACTAAAGCGCCCACATACCAGCCGCGATGCACGTCTCGGGTGGCGTCGCGGCCACGCACGAATGGATATTCGCCCGGCAGCGGCAGTTCGGCCCGCTCGTCCCGGCGGGTGTACAGCGGGGCGATGGTCAGCCCGTCGTAGGTCTTTTCCTCGAGCAGCTTCTCGGGCTCCTCGGGAAGTTCGGCGACCCCGACCCGGCTGGCCTTCGCCAGCACCCCGGCCACACCCTTGCGCCATGCGGCATAGTCGGGAACGTCCGGCCGTTCCGCGGGCTCCGCTCCGGCCACCGGCTCTGAAGCAATCGGCATAGCTGCTGTTCCTCTTCTCCTCGACGCACGCCTTGCGTGCGCCCGAAACCGTTGCATTCGCCCAGCTCAGCGAGCACATCAGTTAACGAGCATTCGTCCCGTTTCTTTTGATGCTAGCGGCAGCGCGGCAGCCGGTTGACCGTGGCCGCCACTACCAACCGGTAACCTTTCGCGGGTGACAAGGCTGATCCGTGACCCACGCGTCGTCGCTCTGCTCGTCGGCGGCGCGGCGCTGTTCATCGCGGCGATGCTGGCCCCGCTGCCGACGCCACAGCAGATGCAGGACTGGGCCGCCTCGGTCGGTCCCATCTTCCCGCTGCTGTTCTTCGTGGTCCACGCGCTGGTCACGGTGGCGCCGGTACCGCGAACGGTGCTCACGGTGAGCGCGGGCGTCCTGTTCGGCCCGGCGCTCGGCATCGTCCTGGCCGCCTCCGCGACGACCGTGAGTGCCGCACTGGCCATTCTGCTCGTTCGTGCCCTCGACCGCGACCGCGTCGCCGCCCACCTCACCCACCCGGCGGTGCGCTCCATCGATGAGCGCCTCGAACGCCGCGGCTGGCTCGCCGTCGGCTCGCTGCGCCTGATCGCCTTCGCCCCGTTCTCGGTCATCAACTACAGCTGCGGGCTTTCCTCGATCCAGTTCTGGCCCTACATGATCGCCACCGTCATCGGCATCCTCCCCGGCACCATCGGCACCGTCATCCTCGGTGACGCCCTCACCGGCGGTACCCATCCAGGGATGCTGGTGGTCTCCGGAGCGCTGATCGCCATCGGCATTATCGGGCTGATAGTCGATGCGCGCTGGTCGCAAACCCATCAGCCAGCTCAGGAACCCACCACCGCGGCACCAGCCTCGAGCACCGACTGATCGAATACCCGCGCGCGACACCACATCCGATACCTGCTCACCGCGCTCCCCTCGCCTGAGCGCGCTCCTCGCCGTACTCCTGATAGGGCTATGAAGGGTGCGAAGACCGTTAGGGACAGGTCGCCATCCGCGATCCTGCTCTCCCGAGCACCAGCGCGGCGCAATCTCTGTGCTGCACTAGCCGGTACCAGGTGCGGGAAGTACGCACCCGGCGGCCGTCACCAGCCCTCTCACGCCAGTACGAGGCGCTCGATCCCGCACAGCTGCGCCGCGACATCCTCGACCGCACCGGGGAACTCCTAGAGGTCGTCAAGGCGAAGCACCGCCGTACCCGACCCAGCGCCTGCAAACCAGCATCGCGAAGTCGCCGAACGCGGGTATCCCGACCTGCAGCACGACGCTGATCACGGACAATGCCCAGCTGGCTGACGAGCCTCGCAGCCTGCTGCCCGCGTGACAGGTCTGCAATGCGGTATCGATGTCGGTGATGGCAGCGGCGAATTCGGTTGGTTGTGCGTGCAGCAGGGCGTCGATGCGGGCCAGTGGCACTCCGGCATCGGCGAGGGTCCTGATTCGGACGAGGTCCACCGCCGCCTGTGCGCTGTAGCGGCGGTTGCTGGAGGCATCACGCTCAGGCTCGCAACCCGGCGGCCGCCGACCTCCTGGAACCCTCCGATCGGCGGAGCGGGCCGAGCTGCGGAAGCGACGTTCTTCGTCATAAAGCAAGGTTGCAACCCCGACGCAGCGTCAGGGTCAGGCCTTCTCCCGTCACCCTGAACACACACAGCCGTTCAATGGCTGTCATTGCGGCGTATCAAGGCATGAATACATTGCCGGGCAATCTCCGATGAGGCAACGACTCACCGTTCGCGGGCATCTCGACATGAGGCACAGGGCCCCTGTGGGTGCGAATATTCGGCGATGCGCTAGTCGACGGTTAGTTCGATGGGAATCGCGAACACGTCCACCATCGCGCCGTTGCGAAGGACGGTCACTGGCATGGAGACGCCGATGGCGTCGCCGAAGAGTTGGCGTTGGATCCCCTGGGCATCGGCCACTTCGGAACGGGCCACGCTGAGCACGAGATCGCCGCGGCGCAGGCCCGCGTGGTCGGCGGGGCCGCCGCGAACCACCTCGACGATACGGACACCGGCGGGCTGGCCGGTGCGGTCCGCCACGGATGCGGGAAGCGGGGCGGGGACGCCGACGAGGCCGAGATAGGCGCGGCGGACCCGGCCGTCCGCGAGCAACGTGCTGATGATGCGCCGGGTGGTGGCATTGATCGGAATCGCAAGGCCCAGACCGACTCCGGCGACCGCGGTATTGACGCCGACCACTCGACCCGCCGAATCCGCAAGCGCACCACCGGAATTGCCGGGGTTCAGCGCGGCGTCGGTTTGGATCACATCCTCGATCACCCGTCCGGCGCGTCGGGAAGCGACCGGAACCGCGCGGCCCAGCGCGCTCACCACGCCCGCGGTCACCGAGCCCGCCAACCCCAGCGGACTCCCGACCGCGACCACCAACTGCCCGACCACGAGCTTGTCCGCGTCGCCGAGGACAACCGCGCCCGGAGCGCCGCCGCGTGCCCGCAGCACCGCGAGATCCGATAGTGGGTCGACGCCGACGATATCGATGCGTGATTCCACACCATCGGCGAACACGACATCACCGCTGCCCGCCGAGCCGACCACATGCGCATTGGTCAATAGGAATCCGTCATCGGTGAACACCACCGCGGATCCACTCCCCCGCCGGGTACGCACGCTCGCCACATGCGGAGTGACCGACGCCGCCACTGCGATGACGGTGCGCGAATACGCATCCATTGCGGACTCGTCGAGATTGTGTTGTCGTGCGGCGTCGCCCTGGCCCGACAACGGGACCGATTCGTCGTCCACGCTGACCACCATCCTGCTCATCGGGCGCGCACTCGACTCGAGGGCGCCCTTTCCAGCATGCCCCGCCGCCACCGCCCGTGCACCGTGTTCGCCACAGGCGCAACCGGATTCATCCGCCGCCGAAGAACGCTGCCGACGCGTTCGAAACAGCGCCTTCGTATCAATCCACACGACAATCTTGTCCAACCGTCTGAGACGGTACCGTACTTGCAGTACCGCATACCTACGGTACCGAGCCCAATGAGGTGCGCATGACGGAGCAGACCGTGCGGGCAAAGGGCCGCACGATCCCTGGATATCCCCAGGCCAGACGAGTCACCGTCCGCTTCGGCGAGCCGGAGCCCATGTCCAAGTACTTCGCGGACGGCGATATGGTCTTCAGCAATTTCATCGCCGGACTCGCGGCAGGCTTCCCGCCCGGCGAGGAGGCGTTCATCAGATCGGTGCGCAAATTCGCCGATCAGATCACCGATCCGGTGCTGCAGAAGCGGGTGGCGGGCATTGTCGGCCAGGAGGGATGAACTCCCGCGCCCATATCGTGAAGGTCGCCGAGGTCATTGTCGAAACCGTGGGTGCCACCACCCTGTTTTCGATGTCCCCAGCGATCTCACGGATTGATTCACCTACCGGCCGGGCCAATATCTCACGCTGAAGGTGCCGAGTGACCGCACCGGGTCGGTGGCGCGGCGCTATTCGCTGTGCAGTAGTCCGCGCTGTGACGACCGCCTCGCCGTGACCGTCAAACGCACGCCGGGCGGCTACGCGTCGAATCTGTTGTGCGACACCATCGCCGCCGACGATCTGATCACCGTTTTGGAACCGGCGGGCAACTTCGGACCGCGCGATTTCGATACCGATGTCTTGTGCTGCGCTGGTGGCAGCGGAATCACTCCGATCATGTCGATCGTGCGAACCATGCTGATCGCCGGACGCGCGAAAATCCTGCTCCTGTAGGCCAATCGGGACCGGGAGCTGGCCCATGCGAACCAAACTTCTGGATCTGTTGCTGGACAAGGGCATCGACGCCTCCCTACAGTCGCCGCGAATGCGCCTGCGGCACCTGTGTCTGCTCGGTTGGGCAGGGCCGAACGCGAATGCTCCACAACGAGGCCCTCATCGACGACGGACTGGCGCAGGGCCTCACTCTCGCCTGCCAAACCCTCCTGGCATCCCCCGCGTGCACATCGCCTTCGACCAATAGGGATTCAGTTCGCGTCGAAGGCGAGATGCACGGGTACAGGGCGGCATCGACGAAATCCCCGGGACACCCGCTCCCGATGCTCGCGCCAACATTCGGTGCGAGCATCGGGGCGCGCCGCGGCCGGAGTCGTGCCACGCGAGGCGCTCCTGAAGCGGCGGTCATGGCGTCGTGGTGTTCACGCCCCTGGCACCCGATCCAGAAAGCCGCGCACACCGAGGATGCGGCCGTCCTCGGCCAAGGTGATCACATCGGTCCCGGCGACCGGCGCGCTCCCGTCGGCCACCGATACCAGCTCCCATGAGAAGCGGGCAGTATCGTGGTGCCCGTCCACCGGGCCGAGCTGACGGAACTCGAAGCCGGGGAACTGCTGATGCACTCCCCCGATGGCGGCGCTCAACTGCTCGTGCCCGGCGACGTCGGCCAGCGGATCGGTGTAGAAGCCGTCCTCATGCCAGGCCGCGGCCACCGCCCGCGCGCGCACGTCATCGTCGGTGGCATTCCACGCGGTGAAGTACCGGCCGACCGCGTCCTCATAGTTCGACATAGTGAATCATCCTCTGCTGAAAGGTATTTCGGTCATCCGTCGAAGTTCCGATGCGGATACCCCAACCTTGCCCGCTGCCGATCGCGGAGTCGATTACGCGCGAGGTAAGGATCACCTGGCGAACCAGCGCGGCCACTGATGGCCGCGCTCCCACACCGTGTCTCCGCAGACCACGATGAGGTCGCAGACCTCGGTGACCGCACGCCTCGAGGCCCAGATGTGCTCGCAGTTCGGCACGAGCACCGCATGCGCACCACAGCGCGTTATCGCCGCCAGCAACCGCGCGACCGGATCACCCTGCGGACCAACCGTCATCGGGACCAGGTCGTAGCCGAGCCGGGCCGCACAGTTGCGGATGCCCCGCACGTCGTGGTCCACCATGGATCCGGAAATGTCCCACCGCACGAACCCGATCGCCCAAGGTTTCGCCGCCACCCCATTGCCAAATGCCCCCGTTTCGCCTCCCAATCCCGCGACAACCTCCCATGGCTCGGACCCGCTCATCTTGCACACCCTGTCTGCCAGCACCTAGCTGAAACGGTAGGAAACCGGGCTCCCGCGACACCATGGTTTTGCGGGGATTTGCGGAATCTGTTGACCCTCATCGCGCTGACCGGCGACGATTGGTCATAGCCAGCGCAATTCTCCACGCGAGACGAGGCCACTCTGATGCGTATACAACTGCTCGGCGGACCCACCAACAACACCGGCTCACCGCGGCTGTGGATCGATGAGGATCGACATCTGTATCTAGTCCAGGGCTACCGGGTGGCCCATCACGCCAACCACGTTGAAATACCCCATATGTTGCTGGGCTGGCTACAACCCGGCACCTATATCGGCGTTCCACTGCACGACTCCGGGCACGGATCCTTCACTCTCGCCGGGCAACCGGTAACCGATCCAGATGCCTTGGCGCACATGCGGATTCCCGATCACGAAACCGCGATCGCGGTCCCGGTCGGACAGAGCCCATGGGAATGGTAATGCAATGCTCTACTTCACCATCGAGGAAACCAACGATCTCATTCGTGAGACCCGAAGCGACGCTTTCCATCTAGAGGTGTCCGATGATCACTCCCAGGTCGCCGACGAGACCGAACCGATGCGCCGGGTGCTGGCGGGGCTACCGCCCTTCGAGGAGCAGGCCTATCCGCCGTCGTGGCGGGCCTGGGAGGAGCTGACCAGCGAGGTCTCGGGACGCGGCGTGCCGATCCGGCGCGTTCGGGTGGTCTCGGAACCGCTCACCGACTATGTTCGATTCCTACACGCACTCACCGACCGAAATCAGCACTACGGCGAGGATATTCGCTGGCTGCCAAGGCATCTCGCGGATCCTTCGGAGTACACCGACGACGAGTGGTGGCTACTCGACGAGACGGTCGCCTTTACGATCTTCACCAAGTCAGGCGATCTGGCGGGTGCCGCGGTAACCACCGACCCCGTCTTGGTCGCACGATGCACGACAGTACGAGATACGCTGTGGAACAAAGCAATTCCACACCACGACTATATGCCCGGCGGGCGGAGTGGATGACCGGTGTCGAGCAGTCCCGGCAAGCCTTCGGGGCGCGATTACGTGAACTGCGCAAAGCCGCACATCTGACCGGTGTGCAGCTGGCCGCCGATGCGGGCTGGCATTCGGCGAAGGTGTCGCGCATCGAGCACGGCAAGCAGACGCCGAGCGATAACGACCTGGCCGAATGGTGCCGATTGTGCGGCGCCGAACTGCTGCTGCCCGATCTGCGTGCGGCACTGGCGAATATCGAGGCGCTCTGGCAGGAGTGGCGGCGCATCGCCGCGACCGGACATGCCCAGCAGCAGCGCCGCCGCATCGAATTGGAAGCACGCGCCAGCACGATCCGCAACTTTGAGAACGCGGTCGTCCCCGGGCTGTTGCAGACCGAACCATATGCCAGGGCGGTCCTGCAGCGCTGCATCGACTTCGTCGGCGGCATCGACGATATCGACCGCGCGGTGGCGGCACGCGTTGCGCGCCAGCGGATTCTGCACCGCGGCACCCATCGCATCTGCATCCTGCTGGCCGAACAGGCGCTCTACACCACCGTCGGCGACGACGATGTGATGACCGGTCAGCTCGAGCGGCTGATCGATGTGATGCCGCTGCCGCGGCTCGGACTCGGCATCATTCCCCGGACGGCGGATTTCCTCTACACCACAACCTGTTTCGTACTGCTCGACAAACGCGTCGCCGAGGTGGAGACGATTTCGGCGGGTCTGACCATCACCCAGCCGCGGGAACTCGCGTATTACGAGAAGACCTGGGCGGCGCTGCACCGGCAGGCGCGTTATGGCGAAGCCGCCCGGGCCATGATCACCGACGCGCTGAAGCAGCGGCTGCCCCAGTAGTGCAGCTACAGTGCCGCACGGAGTTTCGCGGCATTCTCATAATCGCGCTGCCATTGCGGGCCGGTCGGGGCGAGGATTACACGTTCGACTCCCACATCCCGGTGCGCGGCGAGCAGTTCGACGGCGGCGGCGTGATCTTCGGGCAACGCTGGCGCGACGACGGTGACCGTAGGCGCCGGACGATCGAATTGTGCTGCAAGCGCACGCAATTCGTCGATCTCGGTCGCCAGCTGTGCGAGGCCGGGCTGTAGGGTGATCCACCCCCCGGCGTACTCGGCGGCCCGACGCCGCGCCCGAGCCCCGTTGCCCGCCACCAGGATCGGTGGCATTGCCGATCCGGGCGACAAGGCCACATCCACACCGTTGACCGCGGCACTCGACCCCGTGACGAGATCGGGCAGCACCCGCAGCGCCTCATCGGTGCGGCGGCCACGATCCTCGAAGGCCATACCGGCCGCGCGCCAACCGATATCGCCGTGCGCCGGATTCCCGGTGCCGATGCCGAGCAGCAACCGGTTCCCCGATACGTACTGCAGCGTGCTGATCTGCTTGGCCGCCCAGGCCACCGGGCGCAGCGCGAGCAGCATGGCGTTGTAGCCGATCCGGATCCGGTCGGTGACGGCCGCCGCGGTCGCGAGCGTCACGGTGCTGTCCAACATCGGCGCACTCGCCACGAGATGGTCTGTGGACCAGACCGATTCGAGTCCGAGCTGTTCGGCGAGCCGGGCGCTGGCCCGCACATCGCCGAGGATCGGCTGCGCGGGATCGGGTGTCGAGGTCGGGAGAATAACGCCGATTTCCAAGGTCATGAGCACAACGTTAGGTACCGGAGGTGAGCGTTCCAATGGCCCGAGCGCTCACTCCGATGTCCCGAACGCTCACTCCGACGCAGCTGCCTGCTCGGCGGGCTTGCGTTGCAGACCCTTTCGGTCGTAGTACAGAGTCACCACGGCGCCGAGCACCAGGCCGATACCCACACCGAGCACCGCCATCCAGCTGCCGCGCGCGAGCCCGGCGTCACCATTGGCATTGAAGTACAGGATGGCGCGCACACCGAGATAGACCTGGTGCATCGGTTCGAAGGTGGCCAGCCACGCGAAGTAGCTCGGCGTCGCTTCGATCGGCACGCTGCCGCCCGAGGAGGGCAAACCGAGCACGATGAACAGGATGAGATTGACCAGCAGACCCGCGGTGCCGAGTGCGGCGAGCACCGATAGCGCGGTCAGCCCGACCGCGATGATCGCGAGCACGCAATAGAGGAACAGCGCGAGCGGATGATCCAGCGGCACATCCAATGCCGCTGCGACGCCGAGAAATACTCCGGAGACGATGGGCGCGGTGACGATCAGGATCGCCCACTTCAGCAGCAGGGTACGAAACCGGGAGATCGATGCGGGCGGATAGTGCACGTACCACGGCCCGTATTCGGTCGGTGCGAATCCGAGCGCGGAATCGGTCATCGAATGGATGATCATCGCGCCGGTGAATCCGGCGAGCAGCACCATGATCGTATAGAAGAACGCGGACAGGCCCTGTCCGGTGCCGTCGGGCAGCGGCCGATACGGTGCGACCACCACCTGGATCGGGTGGGCCAGCATCAATTGGCTGGCTCCGGCCAGTTCGGGCGCCGCACCGCCTCCGGCTGGGCGCAGTTGAGCCTGCACGGTATCGGTGAGTTGTCTGCCGACGGTCTCATCCACGCGACTCAGCGCTTGTTCGGCGATGCGCTGCATCACCCCGGTGGCGAAACTGCCCGCGCGCGGATTCGTATGCACCGTGATGATCGGCTGTTCGACCTTGCCGGGTACCACCCCCGCCGCGCCGAGAATGGCCAGCCGCTTGGTGAAGTCACTGGGGATGACGATCGCGCCATAGGCCCGGCCCTGGCGCAGTTGCCGCTGCGCCTCGGCGAATCCGACGACCTGCAGGTCGATCTTGTCGGCGGGTATGCCAGCGATGAGCGCCTCGGTGATCTGATTTCCGACGTTGGTCGGCTTGCCACCGAGGGTATCGCCGTCGTCCTGGTTGACCAGTGCGACGCGGAAATCGTGCAGATTCTTGGTCGGATTGACCACGTATGCGAGGTACATGGTGGCCAGTAGCGACATGAGCAGGGTGACCACGGCGATCGGGGCGATCCAGGCCCGCGGCCGCAGATGGCGGGCGGCTGTGTCGGCAGTCGTCATGGGCGCACCGTAATCCGTCGGGCGGTGTTTCGGTACCGATCCGGCGTGGGTCTGCTGCTGGTCACATCGCGGGTCCGACACCCATCACCGAGACACCCGTCACAACTGTGCGCATCGGGCCGGTTCAGGATGGATCAGGGGCGGGCAGGGGCCAGCGATCCACGGTGTGCAGGGTCGAACCGGCTTGCTGGGCATAGTGTTCGGCGTGCAGTGCGCCCGGGTGAAGTCTGCGCGACGCGGCCAGCCAGCCACCGGCCTGGCGCAGGACCTCCGCCCGGGTCAGGGGCGGGTCGGTGCCGAGCAGCAGGGCGCCGTGTTCCGGGGCGACGATCGCGGCGGAACCGAGATGCTGCAGGCAGCGGCCGGTGCCGAGATCGTCGTCGAGGTCGCGATAGGCGGTGAGAGCGCGCTGCCAGTGCCGCAGCGCGCGCCGGGGTTCACCGCGTGTCCACCAGACGATTCCGAGCGTTTCGCGGGTATGCGCGCGCCCCGCGGGATCGCGGCCGCCGCGGGTGAGGGATTCGGCCAGTTCCAGGTGGCCCTGGGCGGCGTCCAAGTGGCCCTGATGCAGATGGACGACCGCCAGATTGATCAGGGCGCAGACCTCCGCTGGCACATCCGTGCGGGGCAGCAGCCACCAGGCGACCTCCAGCTGATTCTCCGCCTCGCTCAGCACGATCGGGCTCGGTGGCGCGGTGTCGAGCGAATGCAGTGCGGTGTGATGCGCCCAGCGCGCGGACAGACTCGTCGACAGGCCACGCGGCCGATACTTCGGCGGCCGCACGCGCAGGCGCCCGGCGCGCAGCAGGGCCAGATCGCGGGACAGCGGGAACTCGTCCGATTCGGTCAGGCGGCACAGGGCCTCGGCCACACCGGACGCATTCTCCGGCAGGCCCTTTCGGGCATACCACACGTCCAGGGCGTCGGCGAGCCGCGCGAGCTCATGCACCGCGGCCCTCGACACCGGCACCGTCGGCGCTGGAAACAACGTGCGCAGATACGGTTCCTGCGCCTCGAACCAGCGGCGGGCACCCCTGGCGAAACGGACCGTTTCCAGGGCGATCGCCCACCGGCTCGCGCGGTCGGCATAGTGGTGTAGCAGCGCGGGCAAGGCGGCCTGCCACCGTGGCCCGGCGACGACCTCCGCCGTAGCGGGCAGTCGGGGCTTCTTGCGCAGGCAGTACCGGTCGGCCCCGAGATATGTCACGATCCCGCGCACCTCGAGATCCTCGAGCAGCAATGCCGCGGTGCGTCGCTCCGCGGCCGAATCCGACGGCAACCGGGTCGGCGCGTCGAGAATCGCCGACAGCACGGCCAGTAGTGCGGCAGTCTCGAATTCGTGGACCGGCAGGTCCCGCAGTGCCGCCAGGATCGGATCGTGGTCCAGTTCGGTGAGCTCTTCCGGCTCATCGGGACAGCTGGTGGCACCAACGAACCGGACCGGCTCACCCGGTTCGATCAGTTCCGCGATCAGGGCGAGTTCCCGTTCGGTGCGCACTCTTTCGCGAAATTTCTCGATGCGCCGATAGGCGACGTAGGCACCTACCGCCAGCACTCCGACAACAGTCAGTCCACGCAGCAGTCCACTGACCACCTTGACGGCATCGTTGTCACCGAGCGAATTCACCACGATATTCCGGGCGAGCTCCAGCACCACGGCCCAGGCCACCACCTCGGCGGTGCCGAGCACGCCCTCCCAGATAGTCGACCGCGGTGTGGTCTGCTGTGGCGATTCGTGCCCGCGTGGCTGGGTCATCGCAGCGTTCCGCCCGTCAGTCCGGGCACCAGCCAGCGCCGCCACGTCGAGAGCAACAGCAGCACCGGGAGCACGGCCGATAGCAGGGAGCCCGCCGCGAGTTGTGCGGCATTCTCGTTGAATTGCCGTGCCTCGCCCCAGAGCAGCAGCGACCACGGGCTCGCACCAGCGCCGTTCATCATCAGCCCGATGAAGAAGTCGTTCCACACCTGGATGAATTCCAGCACCGCAACCGCGACCACGGCCGGACCTGCGGCGTCCAGCAACCGCCGAATGATGGTGCCCGGACTGGCCAGCCCGTGCAGCACATCATCGGCCGGACCGTCCAGCGGAGCCAGCATGGCACCGCGCAGAATCAAGATCGCGACCGGCAATCCGGCGGCGGCGTGCACGAAGATCAACGGAATTCTGGTGCCGGACAGGCCGAATGCGTCGATGAACGCGTCGAGCGAACCGAGATAGCCCTGCGCGGGCAGCACCGACAGCACGACCAGCACCACCACCGCGATCCGCGCCATCGCTCGATCCGGGCCGACCGCGGCCAGTCGATGTGCCACGGGCAGCGCCGCGGCCACCACGACCACGGTGGCCAGCCCGGCCACCAGGAATGTCGTCTGCCAGGCATGACGGAATGTCTGGTCCTGCCACATGCCCGTGAGCGCCGCGAGGTCGAATCCGGAAGGGCCGTCGAAACATACGACGATCAGCACCAGGATCGGAATCGATGCGAACACCGACACCAGCGCGATACCCGTCGCGCGGACGAGGCCGATCCGGGGCCTGCCCACCGCCCCGGACACCACCGTGGCGGACGTCCATCCGGTGCGATACCTGCGCACGCCGGTCTGCAGCAGCCAGGCCACGAACCCCACCAGCACCGCCAGCGGTAGGGCGTAGGCGGCCGCCACACCCGCGCCGAGATCGGAGTCCGTGACCAGCCGCCACCACTGCACGGTCGCGCTATCGAGCTGATACTGCATCGATCCCGGCACCCCGATCAGCACCACATCGAAGACGCGGGCCGCCGCCACCCCCACCACCAGACCGAGGATCAGCAATACCGGACGCACCAACTCCAGCAGGCGCAGCAACGGGAATCGCCGCCCCTGTCCGTGCAGATGGCCCGAGCGCACCGGGTCGGCCTCGATGGCTCGGATATCGGCGCGGAGCAGTCCGGTGAGGAAGCCGAGCCAGGTCCACAGGAAGGCCGAGCCGAGCATTACCGCGTACCACATCCGGTACCCGCCGACGCTCTGCATACCGAACCGGTCGGCGAGATATTCGAAGATCAGCCGGAACGCGACGCCCGAGACGAATGCCGAGATGCCGAAGGGGACGATCAGCGGCACCCACAGCGCGCGCGAGTTCCGCGACCACCACGCGATCACCAGCGCGGCGAACAGGAGCATCAGGCCGTAGACAACCCACAGCAGGGTGCGCGCATATGCCCAGGCTCCGTCCGTGGTCAGCGCGGCGCCGAGCGACCACAGCCCGAGCGCGGCGGTTAGGGCGAAAGCCGACCGCAGCGCCAGTCGGAGGCCATCGCGGCGGCGATGCCGGGATATCAGCGTGAACGCCACGGCGGCGACGGCAACGACGGTGCAGGAGAACACGATTCGCGGACGGGCCTGCACCGCGATCGCAACGGTCCACAGCGCGGGAGCCACCAGCAGCACCACGATCAGCCCGACCGCGAGCAGACCCGCCCAGCCGAACCAGCGGCGCGGGCGGCCACCGGGGACGAGCGGCCCGCGCATCCGCCGGGTGGCCAGTTCCAGGCGCAGACCATTGGCCCGGAAGTCGGAGACACCCGTCATCGACGGCTCCGCTCGGCGGCGTCGAGCGCGGTGATCGCGGCATCGATCGCGGCATCCGGATGCTCGTTCGCACCGTCGCCGATCGCGGTGAGGAAGCTGGTCAGGATGCGCCACAGGCCGTTTCGGCCGCCAACTGCCCCGAGCTGGTCGGACAGGTCGAACGCGCTCCACGAGGTCTGCGATCGCGCGATCGGTTCGAGCAATGCCGAATATCGTACGGAGGTCCGCAGATTCGGCGCGATGAAGCCGCCGACATCCTCGATCCACGGCAGCGGCGCCTCGGGTGCGGCCAGCGCCGCCACCACCTCGTCGGCCCGCTGGTCGGCGTGTTTGGTCACGACCAGGACATCGCCACCGACGATCTTCGGGCGCTCGCCGCCCAGACCGACCGACGGGAACTGTGCGATGCCGACAACGTCTTCGGACCGTCCGGTGGCCCGAAGGCTATCGCGCACAATGGGTTCGGCGAAATCCGGGGCGATCACCATGGCGGCGCGACCGCGTTCGAACACATCCCGGATGGCATCCGGGAATTGTCTGGTCAGGGCCACCGCGACACCGCCTGCGAAGGTGTGGCGCTGCCCCCACAGCCGGGCAAGGTATCCGAAGGCGGCGCGCACGGCGGGACGATCCCAGGTCCGATCCTTGCCCGCTCCCGCCAATTCGTCGTAGGTGCGTGGCGATTCGGCGCGCAGCACATTCTCGAAGACGTCGGTCAATACCCAACCGTCGCCAGCGGCGAGGGCGAGCAGCCGGATCGGCGTGTTCGCGAGCACCTCCATCCGGTCGATCCAGTCCGGGATCGTCCAATTGGCCGGATCGCCGAGACGATAGCGGTCGATCGCCTGCCGGTCGTACCAGACCAGCGATTTATCAGCGGCCTTGAACGGCACACCGTACGGTTTTCCTCCGTGGTACAACAGCTGCCGCCACGGTTCTGAATAGCGTGCCCCGTTCTCATCGGCCCAGAACCCCTCGGCGACCGGCCGCAGTTTATCGTCTTGGACTAGGGTGCGGACCTGTCCCGCCTGCGGCAGCATGACAATATCCGGCGCCGACTTCCCGCCCGCCGTGAATGCGGTGCCGATTTCGTCGCCCAGCGGGATCACCTCCACCGACCCGGCGAACGGCAAACGCGCCAAAATCGTTCGGAACGCGGACAATTCTGTCCCGCTCCAGGACACCCCGATCCGCACCAGGCTCGAATCACCCCACAGCAACTGGGGAGCACAGGCGGCCAACGGCAGCACCAAACCCGCTTGCAGCAGTGCTCGTCTAGTCCCCATGCTCTCCCGACAGTGTCTTGTGACAGTCGCCGAGAATTATTCCATCAACTCCGCCGGGCCGGAGCGATTCCGCGCGCACAGCTCGATGGACACCCCAGCGAGCCGTGCATCACCGACCCGAAACCGGCTCGGATCCAAGGGAATCCGAGCCAGTTCCGCTCCGCCGTCACGGCCTCAACGCAACCAGCCCTTGCGTTTGATATAGACCAGCGGAATTACCGCCGCCACCAGGGTCATCAGTGTGGTCGCGAGAAAGCCGTGCTCCCACTCCAATTCCGGCATCCAGGTGAAGTTCATGCCGTAGAAGGTCGCGATCAGCGTCGGCGGTAGGAAGACGGCGGTAATGATGGTGAAGACCTTCACGATCTGGTTCTGTTTCACGTCGAGCCAGGTCATCACCGACTGTTGCAGATAGCGAACCTTATCGTGTTCGAAACCCGCGTGCTGCTTCACGCCATCGATATCGGCGATCAGGATGGCGATCAGGCCCTCCAGATCGCCCGTGGGTGTATCGGCCATCAGATGTCTGGCCGCGCGGGCCAATTGCAGTTGGGTCTCCTGTACCCGCGAGACGATCTCCTCTGCCGCATTCATCCGCGACATGGTGCCGCGCATATCCGCGACGCCGATTTCGCGGCCACGGTGGTCATAGCCGTTGGTGGCCATCTCGATATCTTCGTTCATCGCCTCCAGCGCGTCGCTGGCGTAGTGGATGACCCGTTCCGATGCCTCGTTCATCGCCCAGAGCAGCGCATACATGACGCCGTGCGGGGATCCGGTGAGGTTCGGATTGCGGCGCATTTTCGCGACGGCCTTGTCGAACGGGGTGAAATGCTCGTCCGGTTGCAGGGTGATCAGGAAATCGCTGCCCAGGGCGAAGACGATGGTGTCACGTTCGATGGTGTCGCCGCGTTTATAGCTGAGGACGACGGGCAGATAGATGAACTTGTCGGTCTCGAAGACCCGATTCCGCGCGGTGGTGAAATCCACACCCAAACGGTTGTGTAGCACCGCGGCGGTGTCGGAATCGGTCACCGAGAGCGGAATCCAATGCTGCTGAAGGATTTCGGTATCGAAGCGGTCGCTCGGAGCGGCGGTAGTCGTCGTCATCGGCTACTGCCCGAACGACGTATGCGCTGGCGACACCGACGATCCGACCGGCTGCTGCGGATGCGCATAGTGCATCGTCAGCAGTCCGGCGCTGATCAACAGATATAGACCGATGGTGAACCAGATCGCCTGTCGCTCGAGATTCGGTGTGCGGTACGGAGATTCGACCTTGTTGAACAGCGTCGCCATGGCGGGCTCCAATACGTCCGTTCGTGCAGTGGCCGCGCTCGCCACGATGCACCGGCGAACGCCATTGGCGGGGCACCCCGCTTCGTTGGTTGATCCCGGCGCACGAACTGCGCCATCAATCATTAGAAACCCGCCGCGGCGGTCCGTCAATCAGTTGCGCAAGTATGCGCAATCGTGCAACTCTTGCAACAGGTGGAGGCAGACGTGACTCAGCGTGGCGAGCCGCCGGGACCTATCCCGGCCGACCGATTACACAACGCGGCAGCGGTTTTCGGCATGCTTGCCGCCACCGCCCGCCTCCAGATCCTCTGGCTGCTCAGCCAGAGTGAACGCGATGTCGGCACCCTCGCCGCCGAAATCGGCCAAACCGTGCCCGCGGTCAGCCAGCATCTGAGCAAACTCAAACTCGCTGGTCTGGTTCACGTCCGAAAGCTCGGTCGGCGCAGCATTTACACCATTACCGATCCCGATATCGCCGATATCGTGCGACTTGCATTCCGCCACCACCAACTGCGCAACGGACCGCCGCGTCCGGATGCGCGCTGACGTGCTGGCATCATGCGCTATGTGAACCTTCGTTTCGGAATTCAGCTGGCGCCGAACGCCAACGAACTCCCGCGTCTTCGCGCACTCGCCCGACTCGCCGATCGGGAAGGGCTGGATCTGCTCGGGATTCAGGACCACCCGTACGCCGGTGGGCTCGCCGATACCTTCGCGGTCATCGCGACCGTCCTCGCCGAGACCGAGCGGCTCCGGGTCTTTCCCGATGTGGCCAGCCTGCCGCTGCGCGGTCCGGCGCTACTCGGCAAACAGGCGGCGACACTCGATCTGCTGAGCGGCGGACGGTTCGAACTGGCCCTGGGCGCCGGGGCCTTCTGGCCCGCCATCAGCGCGATGGGTGGTCCGGCGCGGACGAATCCCGAAGCGCTGCAGGCGCTGGCCGAGGCCACCGAGATCATTCGGACCATGTGGGTGCCGGGCGCGAAGGCCACGGTGGCCGGCGCGCATTACGCCGTGCGCGGTGTGCAATCCGGTCCGGCGCCGGTGCATCCGGTCGGCATCTGGTTCGGCAGTGTCGGACCGAAGGCCAATGCGCTGACCGGGCGGATCGCCGACGGCTGGGCGGCGCCGATCCCGCACTACCTGCCCTACGAGAAATGGCAAGGCGCGCAACAGATCATCTCGGCCAGCGCCCTCGATGCCGGACGCGATCCCGGCGACATCATGCGGATGGCCCAACTGGTCGGCGATATCACCGAGGCGCCCGGCTCGGTGACATTGCGCGGCGAGGAGCCGATTCGCACCGATGCGGCCGGATGGTCACGAATCCTGGCCGATCTCGCCACCGATACCGGATTCGACACCTTCGTGTACTGGCCGGAGTCACCGGATGAGACCCAGTTGCGCCGGTGGGTCGCGGAGGTAGTGCCGCGCGTGCGCGAACTCTGCACCTGACCTCGGACAGCCGCGCTCGCGTCTGCACTGTGCAGGTGGTTCACATGCGCTCAGGGGCCGCGATGCCCAAGAGACCGAGTCCGTGCGCGAGCGTTTTTGCAGTCAATTCGCAGAGTGCGAGGCGGTTTCCACGGACAGGGTCGGCCGCGGTGAGCACCGGGCAGCTCTCGTAGAAGCCGGTGAAGTCGCGGGCGAGGTCGTAGAGATAGCCGCACAGTCGATGCGGTTCCACGGTCGCGGCCACCTCGGCGACGACCGTGCCGTAGGCGTCGAGTTCCAGTGCCAGCGCCCGCTCGGCGGGTTCGAGCGCGACGCTCACATCGATGCGTGACCTGCGGTCTTCGGCCTTGCGCAGAATGGACCGGATTCTCGCATGCGCGTATTGGAGGTAGACGCTGGTATTGCCCTGCAACGCGACCATGCGGTCCAGGTCGAAGGTGTAATCCTTGACCCGGGAGGTGGACAGGTCGGCGTATTTGACCGCGCCGATGCCGGTGGGTTCGGCGATTGCGTCGAGTTCGGCGGCGGGCAGGTCCGGGTTCCGTTCGGCGACAACGGCTCTGGCCTTGGCGACGGCCTCGTCCAGCAGATCGGCCAACCGTACGGTGCCACCCGCGCGGGTCTTGAACGGCCGTCCGTCCGGGCCGAGCACCGTGCCGTAGGCGATATGTTCGGCATCGATCTCATCGGTCAACCATCCGGCCCGCCGCGCGGCCTCGAAGACGAGCCGGAAGTGCAGGGCCTGACGGGAATCGGTGACATAGAGCAACCGCTCAGCGCGCAGGGTGTGCACACGGTAGCGAATGGTCGCCAAATCCGTTGTGTCATAGCCATATCCCCCGTCACGCTTGCGCACCATCAGCGGGACCGGCTGGTCATCGGGGCCGGTCACCGCCTCGGAGAACACCACGAGTGCACCGTCGCTGTCGACGGCGATACCCTTGTCGACCAACTCGGCGATGGTGTCGGCCAGCAGTGGGTTGTAGAACGACTCCCCGACGTAGTCGTCGGGGGTGAGTAGTACACCGAGCCGGTCGTAGATATCACCGAACGCACGCTCCGATTCGACGACGATCTCCCGCCACCGCTGCGAGGTGGCCGGATCGCCGGACTGCAGCGCCACCACCCGGGCCCTGGCGCGGTCCGCGAATGCCGGATCGCCGTCGAATTCCCCGCGAGCCGCCCTGTACAAACCGTCCAGCGCCGATACCGCCGAGACATCGCCGCTCAGCTCATCGTGGCGCCACCTCAGGTCTGGGCGCTCGTCCAAGTACTGGATGAGCATGCCGAACTGAGTTCCCCAGTCCCCCAGGTGATTCTGCCGAATTACGGTGGCGCCGAGGAAGTCGAGCACCCGGGCGATGCTGTCGCCGATGATCGTCGTCCGCAGATGGCCGACATGCATCTCCTTGGCGATATTGGGCGCCGAGTAGTCGACCACGGTATGGCGTCCGGCCTCGGCTGCCGCTACGCCGAGCCGATCATCGCCCAGTCGTGCCGAAACCTGTTGCCAGACCACATGATCCGCCACCGTGATGTTGAGGAATCCGGGCCCCGAAACCATTGCCGTGAACAGCCCGTCGCCCGGATCGGCCAATGCCCCGGCCAACTCCGCAGCGAATTCGGCGGGCCGCATCCCGACCCGCTTGGCGACCGCGAGCGCCGCATTCGACTGGAAGTCCGCGCGTTCGGAGCGTCGCACCACGGGATCCGCGCCAGCCACCTCGGGGCGGACTCGCCCGATCGCCGCCGATACCACGGCAGCAGCCCGGCCCAGCAATGGCAGCACTCCGGAATCACCCACGCGCGTTCCCTCCTGTCGGTTCGGATCCGTGAGTATTCCAGCCCGGCCGTATCGTGCCGAATGATTTTCCGGTCCAAGGTCGACGCCTGTCGATGATCAGAGGGGTGTGGTCCCACCGGACTGCCCGCCCAAGCGAGCGCCGGTAGCCTTGGCACATACTCGCCCGGCTGGATTCTCGAGGAGGAGCGGACGTGGCCGCATTCCGCACGCGCGGCATCGGACTTGCCGTTCTCGCGGTCGCCGGACTGCTGACCGGCTGTTCCGGCCATGGCATGCCGGATGCGGGTCCGACCGCCGCCCCGGCCGCCAACTCCCTGGCCAACTGCACGCCGCTGACCGATGAGCAGATCAGTCGCACCGCACAGGCCGATACCCTCACCGCACACCATCGTCCGCCGGTCTGCGTCTGGCAGGCGCAGCGCGGCGACGACGAATCCGACCTGACCTTCACCTACACCGACCGCGAATCACTGCAACAGACGTGGCAGCGGGCCGAGAACGACGGCTTCCAGAACGAACATCTGACCATCACCAGACAGATATTCGGCATCACGGTCACCGCGACCGGCTTCTACATCCGCAATCCGAACGACCCCGGCGATTGCGCGGTCGCCGCCGCCGATAACGGCACCATCGTCTGGCGGGTACAAAACCATTCGCACACCACGACACCAGACCCCTGCGCCATGGCGCTGCAACTGGCGACGCTGACCATCGATCTCGCGCCCTAACGCCGACCGGACCTACGCGGACCTCGCTGAACGAAACGCCCCGGATCTCTGGGATCCGGGGCGTTTCGTGTCGACTTCCTACTGTGCCGGCGGCTGCCAGGGACGGCCCTGGGGCCCGGGCCCGTCCGGATGGTACGGCTGCTGCTGCGGTGGCACCTGCTGCGGCGGAATCGCCTGCTGTGGTGGCACGGCCTGTTGGTACGGCGCGGGCTGGGGCTGGCGGGTCACCGGGGTGGCCATGCCCTCCACCGGCGCACGGGCATCGGCCTCCGCGGCACGGACCGCCTGTTCGATGGCCGGGTCACGGGCCGTATCGAACCAGCCCGCCACATCGGAATCGTCCTCTGGCTTGCTCTGCACATCGTCGGCCGGAGCGGGCTCGTACCGGAATACACCGTCCTCGCCCTTGGTCGCGAAGTTCTGCGCGAAACCTTCCAGGGCCTTGCCGAAATCGCTCGGCACCAGCCAGACCTTGTTCGCATCGCCGCGTGCGACCAGCGGCAGGGTCTGCATGTATTGGTAGGCAAGCAGTTCCGGCGTCGGCTTACCGGATTTGATTGCGGCGAACACCTTTTCGATGGCCTTGGCTTGACCCTGCGCCTGCAGATAGGACGCGGCACGTTCACCCTGGGCGCGCAGAATGCGGCTCTGCCGTTCACCTTCGGCCGCCAGGATCGAGGCCTGCTTGGCACCCTCAGCGGAGAGGATCTGCGCCTGCTTGGCACCCTCTGCGGTCTTGATCTGCGACTCCCGGGTGCCCTCCGCGGTGAGGATCATGGCGCGCTTCTCGCGGTCGGCCTTCATCTGCTTCTCCATCGACTCCTGGATCGATGGCGGCGGATCGATGCTCTTGAGCTCGACCCGCGCGACGCGCAGC
Organism: Nocardia sp. NPDC004604; assembly: GCF_040609795.1. Classification (NCBI taxonomy): domain Bacteria; kingdom Bacillati; phylum Actinomycetota; class Actinomycetes; order Mycobacteriales; family Nocardiaceae; genus Nocardia; species Nocardia sp. NPDC004604. Next base: position 18,369 of record NZ_JBEXLC010000049.1, on the reverse strand, counting down.
CCCCAGCGACCGGTGGCCTCGTCGAGCACACCGCGCAGCTGTCCATTGATCTGATCGCGCGAGGTCAGCGTCTGCTCCAGGGTCATACCGCCGACCACATTGCGCAGCGTGGTCACGGTGAGCTGTTCGACGGCCGCGATGTAGTTGCTGATCTCGTACACCGCCGCCTGCGGGCTGGTCACCTGGAAGTACACGACGGTGTCGATGTGCAGGGTCAGATTGTCCTCGGTGATCACCGGCTGTGGCGGGAAGGACACCACCCGCTCGCGCAGGTCCACCTTGGCCCGGATCCGATCGGCGAACGGCACCAGGAAGGTCAGCTGACCGGAGACGGTGCGCGAATATCGACCTAGTCGCTCGATGACCGCCGCCTCCGCCTGCGGGACGAGGGCGATCGACTTGAAGACCACCACCACGACCAACAGCACCAAGACGGCGGCAACGATCAGTACACCCATTACGGCCCCTTCCAGACGACCGCGGTCGCGCCGTCGATCTTCATGACGTACACCGTGGTTCCCTTCGGATACTCGACCGTTGTATCGAACGGCCGTGCGGTCCATTCCTCACCGCCGATTTTGACCAGGCCACTGTGCTCGGCCACCTGTTCGAGCACCAGCGCCTGTTTGCCCATCAGCGCGTCCACATTCGTCGGGATCGGCGGCGGAGTTCCGAAGCGGCGCCGCAGAACTGGGCGCACCCCGAGCAGCAGAACCAGCGCCAGCACCGCGAAGATCACCGCGTCGACGACCAGACCCGTACCCGCCACCGCACTCACGCCCGCCGTGCCGAGCGCCGCGACGCCCAACATGAGCAGTGTGAGGTCCCCGGTGAGCATCTCCGCTGCCGCGAGCAGCAAACCCGCGACCAGCCAAACGATTGCGGCCACAAGCCCACTGTAGTTGTCCGCGGCACTTCTGTGGCGCGACAATCTGAGATCAACCGAAGCGGCAGTGCTAGTTTCGGCGGGTGAGCGGGCGTGACATGTATGGCGGCGATATCTTCTCCGGACATTCGCGAGCGAAGAGGCCGGCGGTGCCGACGGTGTCGGCAGAACGCGACCTCGTGGTGGAGGATGCGGCGAGCGGATTCTGCGGCGCCGTTGTCGGATTCGATCGCAGCTACGACGGCGAGTTCGTCAAACTGGAGGACGCGCACGGTGCGGTGCGGTTGTTCGCATTGCGCGAGGCCGCGTTCCTGATCGACGGTGAGCCGGTGACACTGGTCCGCCCCAAAGCCGCGGCGCCCAAGAAGCAAACCCGGTCGGCATCGGGCTCGACGCGAGTGGAGGGACTGCGCGCCCAGGTCGCCAAGACCAGCCGGATCTGGGTGGAGGGTGTGCACGATGCCGCATTGGTGGAGCGGGTCTGGGGGCACGATCTGCGGGTCGAGGGCGTGGTGGTCGAACATCTCGAGGGTTTGGACAATCTGGCCGAGCGGCTGACCGAATTCGCGCCGGGGCCGGGTCGGCGGGTCGGTGTACTGGTCGACCATCTGGTGACCGGTTCGAAGGAAACCCAGCTGACCACCGGCCTCGGTAAATATGTGCTGGTCACCGGGCATCCCTATATCGATGTCTGGCAGGCCGTGCGCCCGGCGGCGATCGGCATCGCGGCATGGCCGCAGGTACCACGCGGTGAGGACTGGAAGACCGGCATCTGCCGCCGCCTCGGCTGGGGCACCCCGCAGGAGGGGTGGCGGCGGGTCTACAACGCCGTCGAATCCTTCCGCGATCTGGAGGCCCCCCTGATCGGCGCGATGGAGCGGCTCATCGACTTCGTCACCGAACCGGAATAACCGGAGCGGCAAGATCAATTCCGGGTCCAATCGCTGAAACCAGGTCCCACTACGCGGAATTCGATCCCGGTCGGCCTAACTGTGAAGCGGCGGCGGCCGGTCCGGTATTGCAGGTACTCGCGGTACCAGTAGACTGATAGATGCGCGCAGCTCACCGGGGTATCCGGCATGCTCCCCCCGAGTCGCAACCCTCCTTTATGCTCGATAATTATGTGCTCTCCTAGTGCCACGCTGACGGTGTGGGCTGGCTCATGGCTGGCCGGTCGCAGCGCGCCCGATGACATTCTGGAGGCGTTGTACGCCTGGGCGCAGCGGCACACGATCGCCGCGGGCGACCCGGTCACCGGCGGTCGCGACGACCTGCCCTGGTCCTCTCGCGGCAATCTGTCCGGCACCGGAGTCATGGCGCTGCTCAAGGTGATTCGCGAGGCGATGGCCCAGCCCGGTGCGCAACTGCGACTGGTGCTGCCGGTGCCCGGCGATGTGCGCGGTCTGCCGACCGGAACGGCCTTCGCCGCCGATGCCATCGAGGCGGGCGAGGGCATGCTCTTCGGCGTGCCCGGCAGTGACGGCACCGGACTGATCCCGCAGTGGGCCGATGACGACACCCTGCAGTGGACCGTCTACAGCACGCCGATCCCCGCCACGCCCGGATCGGATATGTCGCTCGGCGAGGCGGAGTACACCATGCGCGAGGCGGTGCGCGATGCCGCCGACGCCCTGATGCGACTGCACACCACCGCCGTCGGCGCGGCCGCGGACACCGACCCCCGCGAACTCATCGAGGCCGAACTCGCGGACTACTCCCGCCACGACTATCCGGATTCGATCCCGTTGCGCGCCAGGCGAATCCTCGACAGCGCCGACCACGTCGCCGCCATCCTCACTGTCGCCCAACGCGAACCGGCCTCCTCCCCCACCTCCGCCACCGCCATCGGCGCCCAGGAAGACCTGCTACGCCCACTGTGGGATGCGATCCGCGCGGCGCGGTTGGTGGCGGTACACGCCGCGGCCCGAGGCAATTCATAAGCGCCAGCATTCGGGGCTCGAGACAGCCACCGGTCCCCGAAGCCGCGAGATCACCGGCATCCTCTGGTTGAATAGGCCGACAGATCGACTGAATCATCCGGGAGGCGGCATGTTCCGCATACGTCGCATTGCCGCGGCTCTGACCACCGCAGTCCTCATCGGTCTCGGCGTGCCAGCCGTTCCCGCCACGGCGATCGTGGGCGGCGATACCACCGAGGCGAGCGCCTACCCGTGGCTCGCCGCCGTCGGCTCCCCGTTGTTCTTCCCCCGGCCGTCCGGACAGTTCTGCGGCGGTGCGCTCATTGCGCCGGATCGGGTGGTGACAGCCGCGCACTGCGTCGAGTTGGCCCGGCTGCTGCCGCAGGCGATCACCGTCACCTTCGGGCGCACCGACCTGCGCTCGCACGACGGAGTCATTGTGGGGGTCAAGGAGATTCGCATTCACCCGGATTTCCGGGAGAGCGATTTCGACGGCGAGACCGTGCACCACAGTGATCTCGCGATCCTCGTCCTCGACGAGCCGAGACCGGGGCCATTTCTGGAAATCGCTGCGCCACAGCATGATCCGCGCGCATACGGCGACACCGGCACCATCGTGGGTTGGGGCGCAACCAGCGAGACCGACACCTCGAATACGCACCTGCGATCAGCCACCGTCCCCATCGTCTCCAACGCCACGTGCGCCGCCGCCTACGGCTCCGCCTTCGACCCCGCCGATATGTTCTGCGCCGGATCCACCGCCGCCGATACCGCCGAATACGACAGCGGCGAACCACTTCTCGCCTCGGGCCGCCTGCTCGGCCTCACTTCCTGGGGCAAGGGCAGCGCCCGCCCAGGGTTCCCCGGCGTCTACGCCTACGTCACTACTGTGAGCTTCTGACCAGCACGGAACGTCGGTTTCGCGGCGACGACGGGGGATGAAATTCGATCGACGATGGTGTCAGCCGATGACGGGACCTTACTGCACGTCGGTGTCACGGGACAGGGTCCCGATGTCGTGGTCCTATCCGGCGGACCGGGCTGTGTCCACTACCTCGAGGATGACGGGCTGGCACCTCGCGGAATGCGGGCGTGGTACCCGCCGCGCAGCACGACATCCGCCCGCCGTGGCCCCTGCGGCAACTCGCAGCCTTGATCCCGGATGGCAGATTCGAAGAACTACCCGGAGTCGCCCACAACCTATGGGCGACCGATCCACACGTGTGGGTCGACCTCGTTACCAGAACCTGCCGCGTGCACACACGATCACCCGTCTCAGGGTGAAAGGAACGTTTGCTTCGTGCCGAGTGGCGATCATCGGTCCGAGCAATGCTGGCGCACTGAAGGACCATCGCGCCGTCGGCCGGACCGGCGCCGGGTGCGTCGCCGACACGGACGCCAATCGGGCGCCTGCGCTGGCAAGTGCCCGGCAATCGGGATCGCGGGGTGGCCGAATCATTGCGGCGACATGGCGGCCCAGTCGTATACTCACGTCATGGCGGGTGAACCGTCTTCCACGGACTCCCTCGTGGCGCCAGTACTCGTGGTGCAGACGAGGGAACGCGTCTATCGGCTACGCGCTGGTGACGTCTACAACGTCGGTCGCGATCCGGCCGCCGACGTTGTGGTGAACGATCCGCGCGTATCTTCGATCCACGCAGTTCTGGAGCTGGGTGCCGAAGGCTGGGAAATCGAGGATGTCGGCAGCCGCAACGGCACCTTTTTCGACGGGCGCCGGGTCAATCGGATGGTGATCGACCACGACGAGACATTCCGGCTCGGGCACTCCGTGGATGGGGAACAGCTGGCCTGCTCGCCGGAGGCGCCGCCGGGCGGCGAGTCCGATCGCGATACCGGTGGCGAAACGCTGATCGTCCCCGGCCGTAGCCTCGCCGAGGAAGCGACGGTCACGCAGTTCCCGTCGAGCCTGCCCCGGCGATCTTCGCGATCGTCGCGGATGCTGCGGCCCCCCAGCGAGGTCGTCCGGATCACATCCGACAAGCTTCGGATCGGACGTGCCGCCGACAACGACGTAGTCGTGCCCGACCTCCTGCTCTCCCGCCATCACGCCGAACTGCACAGGACCGACGACGGCCGGTACCGGATCATCGACCTCGACAGCCACAATGGCACCTACGTCAACGGCTCTCGGGTCGATGCTGCGGACCTCGCCGAATCCGACTTGATCGGCATGGGGCACACCACCTTCCGGCTCGTCGGCGACGAGCTGCGCGAGTTCGTCGACACCGGTGACGTATCGGTCTCGGTGCAGAACCTCATCGTGCGCACGCCTGAGGGCAAGGTGATCCTCGACGGGGTGAGCTTCCCCATCCCGCAGCGCTCGCTGGTGGGGGTAATCGGCCCCAGCGGAGCGGGCAAGTCGACGCTGCTCGGCGCGATCACCGGATTGCGGCCCGCGACGGAGGGGACGGTCCGCTACGACGGACGCGACCTGTACACCGATTACGACGAACTCCGGCACCGGATCGGGCTGGTCCCGCAGGAGGACATCCTGCACAACCAGCTTCCGACGCGGCGTGCGCTGCTCTACGCGGCCGAACTGCGCTTCCCCGGTGACACCCGCAGCGAGGAGCGCGAGCAGCGGGTCGATGAGGTCCTCGACGAACTCGGCTTGGCGCGGCACGCCGATACCCGCATTGATCGGCTCTCGGGCGGGCAGCGCAAACGTGTGAGCGTCGCACTGGAGTTGCTGACCAAACCGTCCCTGCTGTTTCTCGACGAACCGACCTCCGGCCTCGATCCGGGCCTGGACAAAACGGTCATGGAAATGCTGGCCGAACTGGCGCACGACGGGCGGACCGTCATCGTCGTCACGCACAGCGTGGCGAATCTCGATTCCTGCGACCGTCTACTGGTCTTGGTGCCCGGCGGTCGACTGGCCTATTACGGACCGCCGACGGAGGGGCTGCTGGAGTTCGCACAGCGCAGCTGGGCTGATGTGTTCCAGGCCTTCGATCGCGAGCACGAGCGCGACTGGGCCGGTGAGTTCCGGACGTCGCCACGCTTCGAGAACTACGTGGCGGTCGGGCTGACCGACGATATCGGCCCAGCGGAAGTGCACCCACCGGCGCCGCCGCCCGCGCAGCAGTCCAAACTCGCCCAGCTCAGCACCCTGTGCCGCCGATATCTGGCGGTGATCGCCTCGGACCGAAGCTATTTGGCTCTCCTCGGCGTGATGCCCCTACTGCTCGGTGGCTTGATCGCTGCAGTGCCGTCGGGCCAGGGATTCGCCGGGGCGCCGGGATCCAATATCGATGCCGCGACCAAGCTCATGATTCTGGCATTCGGCGCATGCTTCGTCGGCACCGGAAACTCGATTCGCGAGATCGTCAAGGAACAGACGATCTATCGCAGAGAACGCGCGGCAGGCCTGTCACCAGGGGTCTACCTGATGTCGAAACTGCTGGTCCTGGGCGTGATCACCGCCCTCCAGTCGACGGTATTGGTGCTGATCGGCACCATCGGCGTGGATATGCCCCCCAAGGGGCTCTTCACGTCGGTCGAGCTGGAGTTGATCCTGGCGATGGCGCTGCTCGGCATCGCATCGCTGGCATTGGGCTTGCTGGTGTCGGTATCGGTGAACACCTCGGAGAAGACACTGCCGCTGCTGATCGTGCTGTCGATGGCACAACTGGTACTCACCGGCGGGCTGGTGCGACTCCCCGGCACACCCGTCCTAGAGCAACTGGCGTACATATCACCGGCCCGTTGGGGGTTCGGCGCCGGAGCCGCCACCGTCGACCTCGACACCCTCTCACCGCATGAGGGCGCGGCCGACCCGCTGTGGAAACACACCATCGGCACGTGGCTGCTCGACATGGGAGTCGTCGCCGGGCTGGGGGCCATCTTCCTGGCGCTGGCCTGGTACCGCCTGTACCAGCTGCGTCCACGGCGGCGCGGTGCCCGCCGCGCGATCTGACGCCCAGGACGTCCGCCGCAGAAGCTGGCTAGGTTGCCGTGGCGGGACGACGGGGCGGGGTGCAGCAGCCGACCGCACAGGGTGCACCGTTTACGGTGCAGCCATAGCCCGGGATGTCGCCGAGGCGGCGCGGCGAACTACCGGCCAGGTGCTCGTTGATCAATTCGACGACCAACCGGGCGAAGCGGGGATCGGTGCCGGGGGTGGCGGCCCTGGCGAACGCCATGCCCAGCTCCTCGGCCTTTTCCCTGGCTTCGTTGTCCAGATCCCAGATGACCTCGAGGTGATCTGAGACGAACCCGACCGGGCAGACCACGACCGCATCCACCCCCTTGCCGGACAGCTCCTCGAGATGATCGACGATATCCGGATCGAGCCACGGGATCTGCGGTGGACCGGAGCGGGACTGCCACACCAGGTCATAATCGGTGAATCCCGTTGCGGCGGCGCACAATCGGGCGGCCTCGGCAACCTGGCGGCTGTACAGGCGGCCACCATCGGCAGGCGGCCCCGCGGAAATATCGGCCGATACCGGAATCGAGTGCGCGGTGAACACCAGTCGAGCGCCGTCCCGGCGCTGCACGGGCAGAGCATCCACCGCGGCACGAATGGCGGCGGCGAATGCCTCGATCAACAGCGGATGGTCGAAGTACTGCCGCAACTTCACCAGTTCCGGCGCATCCGGCCCGAAGGCCGCCCGCGCCCTGCTGATGTCCTCGTCGTACTGCAGACAGCCGGAGTACCCGCCCCACGCCGAGGTCGGGAAGACCAATGCCGACCGCACACCGTCGGCGGCCATCCGCGCGACGGTCTCCTCGACCATCGGGTTCCAGTTGCGGTTGCCGAAATAGACCGGCAATTCGATTCCGGCACCGGCCAATTCGCGCTGCACCGCGGCAATGATGTCGCGGTTGAGCGCATTGATCGGTGAGACACCCCCGAAGTGCAGGTAATGCTGCGCGACCTCTGCCAAGCGTTCGCGCGGCACGCCCCGCCCCCGGGTGACGTTCTCCAGGAACGGCATGACGTCCTCGGGACGCTCAGGGCCACCGAACGACAGCAGCAGCAGGGCGTCGGCGGCCCGAACCACGGTGTCTCCCTTCGAAATACGTCAGTTGATCGACATGTTCTCCGGGAACCAGGTGTTGTGGCTGGCTCCGCCGTCGACGTAGATGATCGAACCGGTGGTAGCGGGCAGCCAGTCCGAGAGCAGCGTGACGATCGACTTCGCGACCACGGTCGGGTCGTCGACATCCCAGCCGATCGGCGAGGCACCATCCCAGTAGGTGTTGAGCTGGTTCAGCTTGGCCGCATCATCGGTCGCGGTGCCCGCGATGGCCTTGGCCGCGAGGGTCTTGATCGGTCCGGCGGCGATCAGATTCGAGCGAATCCGCTTGGCGGTACCGACCTCGCGCGCCACATAGCGGTTCACCGACTCCAGCGCGGCCTTGGCCACACCCATCCAGTTGTAGAACGGCATCGCGGTGCGCGGATCGAAGTCCATGCCGACAATCGAACCGCCCTCGTTCATGACCGGCAGCACGGCGCGCGCCAGCGAGGCGTAGCTCCAAGCCGAGATCTCGAACGCCTTGGCCGCATCCGGGCCGGGACCGTCCAGGAACGGACGCGCCTCCGGACCCATCAGCGTGCGCGGCGCAAAGGCGATCGAGTGCAGCACGCCATCGACGCCCTCGGGCGCGAGCTCACGCACCTTATCGGCCAGCGCGCCGAGATCATCCTCGCTGGTGACATCGAGCGGGATGGCCGGACCAACCTCTTGCGGCAGCCGCTTGGCGATCCGATCGATCAGCCGCAGCCGCTCCGGAATACCGGTGATCAGCACCTTCGCGCCCTGCTCCTGCGCGACCGCGGCCGCGTGGAACGCGATCGAGGAATCGGTGATGATGCCGGTGATCAGTACGGTCTTGCCTTCGAGCAATCCGCCCATGGGTTTTCGGTTCTCCTGTGGTCGAAGTTCGTGGGGTTGCGCGACCGCCGAGGCGGCGCACCGTTTTCGGGTCGGCTCAGTGGCCCATGCCCATGCCGCCGTCGACCGGGATCACCGCGCCGGATACATAGCGCGAATCCTCGGAGGCGAGGAAGCTGACCACGGCCGCGACATCTTCGGGCTCGCCGAGACGCTGCAACGGAATGAATTTCTTCGCCATCTCGCGCAGATCGTCGGGCAGCTCGGCGGTCATATCGGTCTCGATGAAGCCGGGAGCGACGACATTGGCGGTGATCGAACGCGAACCGAGTTCACGGGTGACCGAGCGAGCCAGACCGATAACACCGGCCTTGGATGCGGCGTAGTTGATCTGTCCGGCTTGACCGGCAAGGCCGACCACGGAGCCGAGGAAGATCATCCGACCCCAACGCGCCCGCAGCATGGCCCGGTTCGCGCGCTTGGCGCAGCGGAACGCGCCGGTCAGGTTCGCATCGATGACCTTGGTGAACTGCTCCTCGGTCATCCGCATCAGCAGGGTGTCGTCGGTGATGCCCGCATTGGCGACCAACACCTCGACCGGCCCCTGATGCTGCTCCACCTCGGTGAAGGCGGCATCGACCGAGTCACTGTCCGTCACATCGCATTTCACACCGAACAGACCGTCCGGAACCCCCGACCCGCGATGCGTGACGGCCACCTTGTGCCCATCGGCCAGCAGACGCTGCGCGACCGCGAGGCCGATGCCCCGATTACCGCCGGTCACCAGGACCGACCGGGATGTGATGTTCGACATGAAGACCAACCTATCTGTTCGGGTTCGTGCGCCACGCCCCGGCCACATGCAGTGCGCTATGCGGCGCCGGGCGCGTCGCGACGGCGGACATTGACGACTACGGCAGGCGTTGACGATAGAGCAAGCCGGTAACCACACCGGCAGCGACGACCAACATGCCCAGCAAAAGCCATGGTCGACTGGCATCGCCCCTGGTCATCTCGAAGCCGATCTGCTCTTCGAGGGTGTCATAGACAGCGGTCAACTCGGTCAGGCTGGACGCGGTATAGAAGTCACCGCCGGAGAGTTTGGCGATCTCGCGCAGCGCATCGTCGTCGACAGGCACCTTGACGCGCTGAGCGCCCTTACCGTCCTGGTCCGGGATCTCCACCGTGCCCCATGAGGTGCCGAACGAAATCGTCGACACCGGAACGCCTTTGTTCTTCGCCAGGCGGGCCGCGGTGAAACCGTGCCGTGGATTGTCGACATCCTTATCGTCGGGCACGGTCTGCTTACCGTCCGACATCAGCACGATGCGTGCAGGCGGCGGCGTTTCCGCACCGCCGAGCACCGTGGCAATGGTGTCGATCGACTGCAACGCGGTGAGAATGCCCTCACCGGTTGCGGTGCGCTCGGCGAGTTTGATGTTGTCGATAGCCGCCTTGACGGCCTCGCGATTCGTCGTCGGCGGCACCATGACCGAGGCGGTGCCCGCGAAGGTGACGAAGCCGAGATTGATACCGGGCGGCAGTCCGTCGACGAATTCCTTACCCGCCTTCTGCGCCACCTTCAGCCGCGACGGCGGCACATCGGTGGCCTCCATGGACAGCGAAACGTCCATTACCAGAACGACTGTCGCGCGATTGCGCGGCACCTTCTTGACCGCGGTCGGCCCCGCGGCCGCGATGGTGAGGAAGACCAGACCGATCAGCATCAACGCAATCGGCACATGCCGGATCGGACTCGGCCGCGACGGGGCGACCTTCTCCAGCAGTTCCATATTGCTGAACTGCAGCATGTGCCGGTGGCGACTGCGCTGTACGAGGATATAGCCCAGCGCGATCAGCACGACGACGGCGAGGAAGCCCAACCAGATCAGCGCGGTGAAATGCGAAATACTCACTGGCGCGGCGCCCGTCCGCTCGGGGCGCCGAACGCGTGGCGCCGGGTGGACACGAACCGGACCACATCCGAGATCCAGTCCCGATCGGTCTGCAGGGTGAGCACCGGTGCGCCGCAACTGCGCAGCGCCTGTTCGACCCGAACGCGATGGCGCTGGGCGGCGGCCGCGAAATCGGCGCGCAGCGCAGGAGTCACGCTGAATTCCCGGGTTCGCCCGGTCTCCGGATCGTGCAACACCACATCACCCACATCGGGCAGCGACAGATCGCGCGGATCGAGCACCTCTACCGCGAGCAGATCGTGGCGCGCGGAGATGGCGCGCAGTGAGCGCTGCCAGTTGATGTCACCGAGGAAGTCGCTGATGATCACCGCGAGTCCGCGCTTGCGCTGCGGGCGGCGCAGCGATTCGATCGCCTCGCGCAGATCGCCGCGCACACCGTCGCGGGCATGCGGCGTCGTCGCGATCTCGCGCAGCATCGACTGCGCGTGCACCCGGCCGCTGCGTGCGGGAATGCGCGTCAACTGCTCACCGGTCGCGACGACCGCGCCGATCCGATTGCCACCGCCACTGGTCAGGTGGGTGATCGCCGCGGCGGCCGCGATCGCCAGATCGCGCTTCTGGCACAGCGCGGTGCCGAAGTCGAGGCTGGCCGACAGGTCGACCACCATCCAGGTCTCCAGTTCCCGGTCCGCGATCATCTGCCGGACATGCGGATGAGTGGTGCGGGCGGTGACCGACCAATCCATCTGCCGCACATCGTCGCCCGGCTGGTAGGTCCTGGCCTCGCCCGGTTCCGAGCCGGGGCCCGGGATAAGTCCGAGATGATCGCCGTGCAGCACACCGTCGAGCCTGCGGCGCACGGTCAATTCCAGCGTTTTCAGCGCCGCCGTCAGTTTCGGATCGGACAATTCACCCGATCGGAAGGACGGCGGTGCGTGGGATGACATCGGCACTGGTGGAACCGGATCCGATGCTGAGGTCACTTCGGCTGGTTATTGCTGGCGACCGGGGACATCTGCGCCACCGGCGGCTGCGGCACCGCATCCTGAGGTGCGGGCGGCTGCGGAATCGCCGAGCCGTGCGGCCCCATCGCGGGCGGAGCGGCCGGAGCCGGTGCGGCCGCGGCGCCCGGCGCGACCGCCTGCGGCGCGACCTGCGGCAGGCCGACCGTCTGCAGCACCCGCTTGATCACATCGTCCGGGCTGATCTCGTCGGCGAGTGCGTCATAGGACAGCACTAGACGGTGGCGCAGTACATCCGGAATCACCTCGACGACATCCTGCGGCACCACATAGTCGCGGCCGCGGATCAGCGCAACGGCGCGGGCGGCGGCGATGATGCCGAGGCTGGCGCGCGGCGACGCGCCGTAGGCGATCCAGCTCGCCACATCCTGCATGCCGAAGTCGGCGGGCTTGCGGGTCGCCGCGATCACCCGGACCACGTAGTCGACCAGCGCGTGGTGCACGAAGGTATTCGCGGCCACCTGCTGCAGCCGGATCAGCTCGACGGGTTCCAGGATCGGCTTGGCCTCCGGCGGGGTGACACCCATCCGGTAGATGATCTCGCGCTCTTCCTCCACCGACGGGTAGTCGACGACGACCTTGAACAGGAAGCGGTCGCGCTGCGCCTCGGGCAGCGGGTACACGCCCTCGCTCTCGATCGGGTTCTGCGTCGCCATGACGAGGAACGGATCGGGCATCGGGTAGGTCTTGCCGCCGATCGACACATGCCGCTCGGCCATCACTTCCAGCAGCGCAGACTGCACCTTCGCGGGCGCGCGGTTGATCTCGTCGGCGAGGACGAAGTTCGCCACGACCGGACCGAGTTCGGTATCGAATTCCTCGCGACCCTGGCGGTAGATCCGGGTACCGATGAGGTCGGTCGGGACCAGGTCGGGGGTGAACTGGACGCGGGAGAACGAACCGCCGACCACCCTGGCGAAGGTCTCCACCGCAAGGGTTTTGGCGATACCCGGCACACCCTCGAGCAGTACGTGGCCACGCGCCAGCACCCCGACGAGCAGCCGTTCGACGAGCCGATCCTGACCCACGATTACGCGCTTGACCTCGTATATCGCCTTCTCCAGGGTCTGGACGTCACGCTCCAGGGTGCTGGATGCGGGAGCAGCGGCCGCTTTCGCCAAATTTGCCCCGCTCACACCGTCCGTCGAAGTCACCAACATCCCCGCTTTCGCTTTGGTCCTGTGCGTGCTGCCACAACTATTCCAGGTGATGGCCGCATACGCCGCAACGGGACCCGAGATCACGGCAAATCAACAGATTCGCGCGTCGGGTTCGCGGCGTACGGCCCCAGCCTAGGGTCAGGTGACGATCCGCACCGCGTAAGGCATGATGCCGCCCTCACGCACCGGAGACACCCGCACGACCTCGCCGGATTGCGGCGCCTCGACCATCTTGCCGTTGCCGAGGTAGAGCGCGACGTGTTCGCTGCCGTTCGGCCCCCAGAACAGCATGTCGCCGCGGGTGCGCTGACCGACGGGCACCCGAGTGCCCGCGTTGTACTGATAGCCGCTGTAGTGCGGCAATGACACGCCGATTCCGGCGAAGGCGTAGATCATCAGACCCGAGCAGTCGAAGCCGACCTTGTCGTAATCGCCGTAGCTGTCGGCGACACCGCCGTCGTGGATCCCGAGAGTCGGCCCGTCCTCATCGCCGCCGCCCCAGGCGTAGTCGACACCGAGCTGCGATATGGCGCGATCGACAACGGTTTCGACGGCCGCGGAGCCGCCGATGGACGGCATGTTCGGCCCGGTCGCCCGCGGCCGGGTCTTGCGCGGTGGCGGCGAATCGTCCAGCTGGACGTGTGGTCGCCTACCCTCACCCGCATGCGCTGCGCGCTCCTTCGCGGCCTGATCCTGCGCGGCCCGCGCGGCGGCGGCCGCGGCGGCCGCGCGCACGGCGGCCTCCTCGGCCTTGCGCTGCTCGTCCCAGGCCAGATAGGCCTCGCGTTGTCCTTGCAGCCCGGCCACATTCGCACGCGCGAACTCCAAACGTCCCTGTGCCGATGTGCGCTCGCGCAGTAGGCCCTCTCGCTGTGCGGCCTGCTGATTCTGTTCGGCCTGCACCGCGGCGACCGCATGCTCGGCGTCGGCCTTCTTCTGCTCGGCTGCTGCGGCGGCCGCGTCGGCGACCGACTTCGCTTGCCGCGCAATGGAATTCCTATTGCCCTGATCGATCTGAGCGCGGCGCAACGAGTCCAGTACCGACTGCTGGTTCTTCGACACCAGGGTGAATATCTGAGCGCGGCCGAGTGCGAGGTCCGGATTCGCCGAGGACAGATATGTGACCACCGAGGTCGCCGCGGGCCGGCTGTAGGCCTGCACCGCGAATTGGTCGAAGTTGCGGCGGGCCTGTTCGACCTGGGCTCCGGCATCGACGAGTTCGCGCTGGGTATCCACGACCGCGGCGGCGGCCACATCGGCGGCATCGCGCGCGTCCTGCAGATCGACAAGGGCCTTATTGACCGCTTCGCGTCTCTGGGCGACCACGGCGTCTAGTTCCTGCAGCTTCTGATCCGCGGCGGCAACCTGGTTGATCAGCGCGCCGACCTCGCTCACTCCGGCATCGACCTGCGCTCCGGCATCGGCGATCTGGCTGTCGCTCGGGTTGGGTGGGGCAGGCGGCACCGCGGTAACGGGTCCGGCCGTGACGAATAGCGCCGCGGTGACCAGCAACCCCAGAGCGACCCACAGTGGACGCTGAGAACCGGCTACGCCGACGTTGCGCATCGCACCTCCCAAAGGACCCGATTCGGCTTAACCTCACGAGCCCCCTGCGAACCATCCCGCTCAGTGGTTGACAGATAGCTCTCTCAACACTCTTTCCCCATCAGGATCATTCGAACCGTACGACACATCCTTCACCAATGTAACTCCAGCAACAGAAATACAGCCGCGAAATTTACCCATTGCCGCAAGATAGCCAGACGGGCATGAGGATTTGGTCGGGAAAAACGCACCGACTGTCAGGAAAAGTTGCTGAACGGAAACCCGTTATGAAGTGGAGCCCAGGTCGTCGTCGCGCCCCAAGACCCCTACCGGCACAGACTCCCCAGCAGGCCGGCGAGACTTGATCCAATAGAGTCCGCCGACCAAGACTGCCGTACCGACGAGCAACACACTGGTGATCGCGGTCCAGGAGAACGTCTCCGGTCGCTCCAGCTGATCGACGAAAAGCTGCGCCGCCTGCGCCGATTGCCCCTGCGTGCTCTTGGAAAAGTCCTCGGCCCGTTCCAGCTTCACCCGGCTGATCGAATCGCTATAGGTGCCGACCCAATCGTCGCTGAACACCACCACGGTTCCGTGCTCGGTCTTGCCGATCTCGGTGGCCAGGTCACGTAGATTGGAGTCGTGGCCGGGATTGCCGGGAATCACCACGATGCTGAGCTCGATGCCATGGGCCCGAGCGTCGGCGACAACCGCCTCGAGTGCGTCCTGATCCTTACCCTTCGGGGTGGCGATGTGGTTGTCGACCACATCCTCTTTGATCTGAACCAAGGTCTTGTCGTCGATACCAGGCGGCAGTTCGGCGCGCATGGGGGTAAGAACCGAGGTGTACGAGACGGTCATCTTCCATCCGGTCTGTCGAGCCGCATCGGGACGCGAGGCGACGGGCATACAACACTGCGGGATCAACCGGTGCCTGCCCACCGGTCGTCCCGACCAACTCGCAAGCACAGTACGCGACGGAGTGTCGCAGCACCTTCGGGCGGCGCGCCGAACGGCACCCGCGCGTTTCACAGGACAAGCGTACTGTTAGGCTCGAAGGCGCGAGGAGCCAGTACCTTCCAGCGCTGGAGCCCTCCAAAGACGTAACCGTAGCGACCGCTTTCGGGTCGCTCGGAAAGACCGGCCATCGGCACAGCCCCGCCGATGGCCACCCTCACAGACGAGTGGAGCTGACGTGACGACAAGTATCGATACTTTCGGCGCCAAGGGCACCCTCGAGGTCGGAAGCAACTCCTACGAGATCTTCCGTCTCTCGGCCGTGCCGGGCACCGAGAAACTCCCCTACGCACTGAAGGTCCTCGCGGAGAATCTGCTCCGCACCGAGGACGGCGCCAACATCACCGCCGATCACATCCGCGCCATCGCGAGCTGGGATCCGTCGGCTCAGCCGAACACCGAGATCCAGTTCACCCCGGCGCGGGTGATCATGCAGGACTTCACCGGTGTGCCCTGCATCGTCGACCTGGCCACCATGCGTGAGGCCGTCGCCACCCTCGGCGGCGACCCGGACAAGGTCAACCCGCTCGCCCCCGCCGAAATGGTCATCGACCACTCCGTCATCATCGACGTATTCGGCCGTGCGGACGCCTTCGAGCGCAATGTCGACATCGAATACCAGCGCAACGGTGAGCGCTACCAGTTCCTGCGTTGGGGCCAAACGGCTTTCGACGATTTCAAGGTCGTTCCGCCGAGCACCGGCATCGTGCACCAGGTCAATATCGAGCACCTGGCCCGCGTCGTCATGGTCCGCAACGGCCAGGCCTACCCGGACACCTGTGTCGGCACCGACTCGCACACCACCATGGTCAACGGCCTCGGCGTATTGGGTTGGGGCGTCGGCGGTATCGAGGCCGAGGCGGCCATGCTGGGCCAGCCGGTCTCCATGCTCATCCCGCGCGTCGTCGGCTTCAAGCTGACCGGTGAGATCAAGCCGGGTGTGACCGCCACCGACGTCGTGCTCACCGTCACCGATATGCTGCGCAAGCACGGTGTGGTCGGCAAGTTCGTCGAGTTCTACGGCAAGGGCGTCTCCGAGGTGCCGTTGGCCAACCGCGCCACCCTGGGCAATATGAGCCCCGAATTCGGTTCCACCGCAGCGATCTTCCCGATCGACGAGGTGACCGTCGACTACCTGAAGCTGACCGGCCGCTCCGATGAGCAGGTCGCGCTGGTCGAGGCCTACGCCAAGGAGCAGGGCCTCTGGCACGACGCCGATAATGAGCCCGCGTACTCGGAGTACCTGGAGCTGGACCTGAGCACCGTGGTGCCGTCCATCGCCGGTCCGAAGCGTCCGCAGGACCGAATCCTGTTGTCGGAGAGCAAGACCGCCTTCCGCAAGGACATCCACAATTACACCAATGACGCGGAGAGCGGTCCGGCCGCCGCGACGCCGCACACCCACCTGGACGAGGCCATCGAGGAGTCCTTCCCGGCCAGCGATCCGGCGGTACTCTCCTTCGCCGAAGACGACGCCGTGCTGCCCTCGGCCGCGAACGGCGCGGTTGGTCGCCCGTCCAAGCCGATCAAGGTCTCCACCGAGGAGTACGGCGACTTCGTGCTGGACCACGGCGCGGTCGTGGTCGCCTCGATCACCTCCTGCACCAACACCTCCAACCCGTCGGTCATGCTGGGCGCCGCCCTGCTGGCCCGCAACGCGGTGGAGAAGGGCCTGACCCGCAAGCCGTGGGTGAAGACCTCGATGGCCCCGGGCTCGCAGGTCGTCAACGGCTACTACGAAAAGGCCGGCCTGTGGCCGTACCTGGACAAGCTGGGCTTCAACCTGGTCGCGTTCGGTTGCGCCACCTGCATCGGCAACACCGGTCCGCTGCCGGAGGAGATCTCCAAGGCGGTCAACGACAACGACCTGAGCGTCACCGCGGTGCTTTCCGGCAACCGCAACTTCGAGGGCCGCATCTCCCCCGACGTGAAGATGAACTACCTGGCTTCCCCGCCGCTGGTCATCGCCTACGCGCTCGCGGGCACCATGGACTTCGACTTCGAAAACGACGCGCTCGGCACGGACACCAACGGCAACGAGGTGTTCCTGAAGGACATCTGGCCCTCGCCGCAGGAAATCCAGGACACCATCGACCGGGTCATCTCCCGCGATATGTTCCTCGAGGACTACAAGGACGTCTTCAAGGGTGACGAGCGCTGGCGTTCGCTGCCGACCCCGGAGGGCAAGACCTTCGAGTGGGCCGAGGAGTCGACCTACGTCCGCAAGCCTCCGTACTTCGAGGGCATGCCGCAGACGCCGGAGCCGGTCACCGATATCAAGGGCGCGCGTGTGCTCGCGCTGCTGGGCGATTCGGTCACCACCGACCACATCTCCCCCGCGGGCAACATCAAGCCGGGCACCCCGGCCGCGCAGTACCTGGAAGCCAACGGCGTCGAGCGCAAGGACTACAACTCCTACGGCTCGCGCCGCGGTAACCATGAGGTGATGATCCGCGGCACCTTCGCCAACATCCGGCTGCGCAACCAGCTGCTCGACGATGTCTCGGGCGGTTACACCCGCGACTTCACCCAGGACGGTGGCCCGCAGGCGTTCATCTACGACGCCTCGCAGAACTACCAGGCCGCGGGCATCCCGCTGGTCGTGCTGGGCGGCAAGGAGTACGGCTCGGGTTCCTCGCGTGACTGGGCCGCCAAGGGCACCTCGCTGCTCGGCGTGAAGGCCGTCATCACCGAGTCCTTCGAGCGCATCCACCGCTCGAACCTCATCGGTATGGGCGCCATCCCGCTGCAGTTCCCGGCCGGTGAGTCGGCCGCGTCGCTGAAGCTGGACGGCACCGAGACCTTCGATATCGAAGGCATCACCAAGCTGAACGAGGGTGTGACTCCGAAGACCCTGAAGGTCACCGCCACCAAGGAGAACGGTGATGTGGTCACCTTCGACGCGGTGGTCCGGATCGACACCCCCGGTGAGGCCGACTACTACCGCAACGGTGGCATCCTGCAGTACGTGCTGCGCAATATGATTCGCGGCTGATCGACTGTGCTGTAGTGAACATCTGAAGAGCGACGTGTATGG
>NZ_JBEXLC010000048.1:0-58424 GCF_040609795.1 Nocardia sp. NPDC004604 | reverse complement strand
CACCGCGCCCAACCAGGCCCAGCTCAACGCCCCCCCCCGGGGGGGCGGCCCCACAAAACCGGGGGGTGCGGATGTCCGGGCGCCGCCGCGCTCGTCGGTCAGAGCAACGTACCCGGCGCGAGGACCGGTCGGGTCGCCATGAAGTTGGGCAACTGTGCGATGTCAGATGCCGAGATCATCGAAGGACCACGACTAGATCGCCGCACCACATCTAAGCGCCCGAGAACCACCGCTTGTGGGTCGGCGGCTGATCGGCGCACGCACACCGTTGCGCCTGCGGCACATCGCCGAGCACCTCCTCCACATGCTCACCGCACCCGGTATAGCCGGGCTTACCGCAAGTCCGGCAGACAATTCGTTGACACATTGTGCTGTTTCCTTTCGGTGATACGGATTCCCTCGCGGGTTACCTGTTCTGGTCCGCGAATGCGTCACGCCAGGTCCGGTACCCACCGTCGAGATTGACGGCGTCCCGGCCGAGCTGGGTCAGCAACCGCGTCGCAGTGTTGCCGCGCTGCCCCACCTGACAGAACACCACAACCGGACCGGCCGGGATCTCGGCCACCCGTTCGCGTAGCTCGTCCAGGGGGATATTGACTGCACACGGAATGGAACCAGCGATGAACTCCTCCCGCGATCGCACGTCGACCAGCTGCGCCCCCGCCACGATAGCCTCGCCGATTTCATGCCACTGCACCGTACGGATCGCGCCGACGCGGAGATTGTCGGCCATATAGCCCAGCATGTTCACCGGATCCTTGGCCGAACCGAACTGCGGTGCATAGGCCAGCTCGAGGTCCATCAACCGCGAGGCCGCAATACCTCCCGCCATCGCAGTGGCCAGCACGTCGATGCGCTTGTCGACACCTTCCCCACCTACCGCCTGCGCGCCGAGTATCGCATCCGTATCCGGATCGACGAGCAGCTTCACCGACATCGCGCGCGCATCCGGGTAGTACCCGGCGTGGGCGAGCGGATGGGAATGCAGCACACGGAACGAGCGGTCGGCGGCTCGCAGTCGCTTCTCACTCCATCCGGTCATCGCCACGGTCAGGTCGAAGACGCCGACGATCGCGGTGCCCTGGGCGGGCGGATCCGTGACCGGCAGTCCGGCGATCGCATCCGCGACCAGCCGCCCCTGCCGATTCGCGGCATTGGCCAGCGGAACGAGCGCCGACTGCCCGGTGACCGCGTCCCGTTTCTCCACCACATCACCGACCGCGTGGATATGCGGTGCCGATGTACGCATGCGATCGTCGACCACGATGCCGCCACCCGGGCCGACCGCCAATCCGGCCGCGCGGGCCAGCGCGCTCTCCGGGCGCACCCCGATCGCCATGACCACCAGCTCGGCCGCGACCACCCGCCCATCCGAAAGCGTCACCGTATCGCCGTCTACGCGGATCAACTCCGTACCCAACTCCAATCGGATTCCGTGATCGCGCATTTCGACGGCGACCGGCGCGGCCATCTCGATGTCCAGTGGTGCGAGCACTTGCGGAGCACGCTCGACCACCGTAGTCGAAATACCGCGCCGCACAAGATTTTCGGCCATCTCCACACCGATGAACCCGGCCCCTACCACCACCGCGGACCGCACCCCGGCCACCGCTTCCACCAGGCGGTCCACATCGGCGACATCACGCAGTACCAGTGCGCGCTCGACACCGGGCAGCGGCGGCACAATCGCCGCGGCACCGGTGCTCAGCACCAATTCGTCGAAGGCTTCGACATATTCACGGCCCGAGTCCAGCGCACGCACCGTGACCGTGCGCCCCTCCGGGTCGATGGCCACCACTTCGTGCCGGACTCGCACGTCCAGTCGGAACCTCGCCGCTAGCGACTCGGGCGTCTGCAACAGCAGAGATTCGCGCTTCGGGATCACCCCGCCGACGTAATAGGGCAGACCGCAATTCGCGAACGACACATGATCGCCGCGCTCCAGTACGACGATTTCCGCCGATTCGTACAGTCGCCGCAGACGGGTGGCGGCCGACATACCACCGGCCACTCCACCGACGATCACAACCTTCATCTCGCTCCTCCCAGCAGGCCATGGCACTGCCCGTGCCGTATGCCACTCTTCACAATCAAATACCCCTGGGGGTATATTTTCCTTCGAGGCCAATATACCCGTGGGGGTATGGAAGGAGAATTGTGATGACCGACTCGTTGGCGGTTTCCCCAGCTCGCGACACCTCGCCACCGCACCGATCCAGCGGCGCGCTGAGCCGACTCGGGGCAGCGATGGCCGGTCGCGCCCGGATCGTGTTCGGTATCTGGTTAGTGGTGCTGATCGCGCTCGGCGCCGCCGCTCCGAGCGTCTTCACCGCATTGGCCGGGGCGGGCTGGCAGGCCAACGGCTCGGAATCGGTGCGTGTGCGTGAGCTTGCACAGCAACATTTCGGCGGAAACTCCTCTGCAGCGGTGCAGGTGGTCGTCCATTCGGACACCGCGACAATCGAGAGCCCACAGGTGGCCCAACTGCTCAGCGAGATCACCGGCGTTTTCAGTGGCGATGGCCGCTTCGGCGAAGTGATCGCGCCGCAGCCGGGCATGTCGATCAGTCCGGACGGGCACACCGGCATCCTCATCGCGGGCGCGAATGCCACCACCGACGAGATGGTCAAGGCCGTCGATGAGCACAAGGCAGCGCTGACCGCCTTGTCCGGCAACGGCATCGAGGTCTACCCCACCGGCGCTTCGGCGCTGTGGAGCGACTTCAACGAGGCCAATCACAACGCCATGATCAAGGCCGAAATGTTCTCCTGGCCGCTCACCTTGGCGATCATGGTGCTGGCCTTCGGATCGCTGGTCGCCGCCGGACTGCCGCTCCTGCTCACCTTGGCCGGGCTGGTGACCTCGGCCGGTGGCCTGGTGCTGCTCAACCATTTCACGCCGATCTCGGTGTGGGCCATGAACTTCGCGATGATGTTCGCCCTCGCACTGGGTATCGACTACGCGCTGTTCATCGTCGCCCGCTTTCGCGACGCGCTCACCACCACGTCGAATACCAGGGTCGCGGTCGCCGAAACAATGAACACCGCCGGCAAAGCCGTTGTGCTGTCCGGACTTACGGTTCTGGTCAGCCTGTCGGCCGTACTGATCGTGCCCGCACCCGCCGTGCGGACCATGGCGGTCGGAATCATGTTCGCGGTGGCCTTCGTACTCGCGGCGACCATAACCCTGCTACCGGCGGCGTTGGGCGCATTGGGCGACAAGGTCAATGCCGGTGCACTGCCGCACGCCAAACGACAACAGCACCATTCTCCGCGGTTCGCCGCTTGGGGCCGGCTGCTCCACGATAAGCCGTGGCCGTTCGCGATCGGCGCGGGCATCCTGCTGATCGCCTTATCGACTCCGGTATTCGGCCTGCAGGTGGCCATGCCGTCCATCCAGGTCGTGCCATCGGACGCACCCGTACGTCAGGGCTACGAACTGGTGCAGGCCCAGATGGGCAAGGGGACTCCGGGCATGCTGCAGATCATCGCCCCTGCCGACGAGTCCGCGCAGGTCGCGGCGTCCGCGAAGGCGGTCGATGGGATCAGCATGGTTACCCCGGCCCAACCCGCCCGCGACGACAGCGGCCTGGTGATGATGCAGGCCATCCCCGACGTCGATCCGTCCGACGAGCACATGGGCGAAATCCTCGACCGGTTGCGCGACGAATTGCCTTCGGCCGCATTGGTCGGCGGCGCACCCGCAGAGAACTTGGACCTGCAGCAGGCGCTCAATGACTATCTGCCGATCATCGTCGGGATCATCCTGACACTGGGATTCGCGCTGCTACTGATCGCACTGCAGGCACCGTTGATCGCGGCCCTCGGCACCATGGTCAGCCTGCTGTCCACGGCCGCAGCCTTCGGCGTCGCGAAACTGATCTTCCAGGACGGACACGGCGCCAGCCTGCTCGGGTTCACCCCGCAGGGCTTCCTGGACGGCTGGGGACCGGTGTTCTTCTTCGCGATGATCTTCGCCATCGCCATGGACTACACCGTGTTCCTGTTGGCCACCGCCAAGGAGCACTACGAGCATTCCGGCGACCCTAAGGCCGCACAGGTCGACGGCCTGTCGCATTCCGGACGAGTGATCTTCGCCGCTGCGGCGGTCATGGTCGCAGTGTTCTTCACCTTCGCGCTCGCGGACCCGCTGCCGCCGAAGGAAATGGGCATCATCCTCGGGGTTGCGGTACTGCTGGACGCGTTCGCGGTGCGCCTGGTGCTGCTGCCGGTGCTGCTGCGCCTCACCGGACACGCCGCCTGGTGGTCCCCGGCCTGGCTGCGCAGGCTACTGCCCTCGATCAGCTTCGCCCACCACTGAAATCATCGCCAGGGGCTCGGCACACAACGGGATTCCTTGATACCCCCAGGGGTATGATTGGTGGTCTACTCGATGAAAGGAATATCCCATGGTCGGCAACGAAGAGACCATCGCCCTGGTGCTCAACCGGCTGCGCCGTGCGCACGGCCAGCTCGCCGGGGTGATCTCCATGATCGAGCAGGGCCGCGACTGCAAGGATGTGGTCACCCAACTTGCCGCCGTCTCCCGCGCACTGGACCGCGCTGGCTTCAAGATCGTCGCGACCGGACTGCGCGAATGCCTCGCTGGAGACACCGCCGACGGTTCCGAACCGATGACCGAAGCCGAACTCGAGAAGCTCTTCCTCGCCCTGGCCTGACCGCGGAAAGCACAGGAACGCAACAGATCTCGGTCACCGAACCGCACACCACCCGCGACTCGCGAGGAGGATCCTATTGTCGGGCCCCCTTCGCGAGGCGGGGAAACAGCTCGAGAGCGTTTCCTCGGTTGATCGCGGCGCGGCCGGTTTCATCGAGACCGGGATAGGCATCGAACTGGCCGGTAAAGTACGCGACGCCGAGTTCGGGCGCGAACGGCCAGTCGCTGCCGAAGAACACATGGCCGGGGCGGGCGAAGGCGAGCAGACTCGGCAGCGCCGCCGGGCTGCCCGACAGCGCGGTATCGAAGTAGAAGCCGCTGAGCTCTTCCAGGATTTCGAGGGCGTTGCGGCCGGTTTCGGCCGTGATCGCGGCAGCGATGCGATGCGATGCATAGGGTACGAACCCGCCCGCATGCGACAGGATGAACCGAATGTTCGGATAGCGCCGCAGCACGCCGCGCAGCACCAAATTCGTTGCGGCGCGCGAGGTGTCGAGCAGGAAGTCGGCCGCGAACGGCGGAATCCCCGCCACCGCCGGACCCGGCAGTTCCGAGGGGTGCACCAGAACCACGGCGGCCCGCCGATCCAGCTCGGCCATGACCGGATCGAATGCCTCGTCACCGAGGTAGCGGCCATGTGCGTTTGCCAGCAGCACGACACCATCGGCGTTCAGTTCGTCATATGCGTGCGCGATCTCCTCGACCGACCCCGCCACATCGGGCAGCGGCACGGTGGCGAACAGCCCGAACCGATCGGGGTGAGCGCGCACCAGATCCGCGCCGGTCTCATTGACCCGGCGCGCCCACCCCCGCGCCTCGGCAGCATCGCCGAGATGAGTGCCGGGCGTGGACAGCGACAGGATCGCCGTGGCGATCGAATACCGATCCATCAGCGCGAGCGCGCTGTCCGGACTCCAGTCGGGCAGCTCGCGGCCACCGGCAGCGACGACGCCTTTCGCGCGCAGCCAGTCGGCATAGTCACGCGGAACGAGGTGCTGGTGCACATCGATGCGGGCGGCGGTCATCGGACTTCTCCTCCGGCTCGGGCTGCACAAACCACACCATCAAGGTGAGACTATTCGCGCTACTGATGTAATCATCAGTTATCTAGAGCCGGTCGGTCAAGGGGTGCCGACCAGGGTAACCGGGCAAACCTACCGGCAGCACTCCGGATCGAGCACGAAACACAAGGCGGACAACGCATCTCGACGTGCGGCATGCTGGACGGTCATGCCCCGACGCACCGATTCCACCAGCCCGGCGGCGCGCAGCTGGCCCAGGTGATGACTGACCGTCGATTCCGCGAGCACTACCGCCGCGGCCAGATCACGGGTGTTGACCGTGCCGCCGGGCTCGGCGAGCAGCAATGACATCAATCTGACCCGCACCGGATCCGCAAGCGCCTTCAACCGCAATGCCACCTCGAGGGCGACCCGGTCATCGACCGGCGCCGCCGCCACTGGCATACAACGGATCGGCGCGGAAACATCGATCACGGGCAGCGCCTTAGGCATATCCCATCTTGGCATATACCGAAAGTCTTGCCCCGAGGAACCGAAATCACCACTGCCTCAACTACATCCACCCGAACGACACCCGCGACCGCCGCGTACGGCGACCGCCGCGGGCGATCGAAGACCTCAGGCCTTGGCGAGCTTCTTCGCATCCCGGCGGACACCGAACGCCGTAATGATCTCGATGATCCCCAGGATGATCAGCCACCAGCCCGCGACCAATGCCAGCGTCGCCACCGACCGGACCGGCCACGCGATCAGCACCACACCACCGATCGCGGTGATGACACCGAAGATGCCCTCCCAAACCCGGCCGGGCATCGCTGGCTCGGAGATCGCCGCCACCAGCACCGCGATACCGCGGAACAGCCAGCCGATACCGATCCACAGACCGAGCAACAGAATCGAGGCCAACTCGTCACGGAAACAGAAGACACCGATGATGATCGACAACACGCCACTGATGAACGCCAGCACCCGAATTCCGGTACTGGCAAATGTGCCGAACGCGGCCATCAACTGCAGAAAGCCGCTCACGACCAGATAGATACCGAAGATGATGCCCGCGGCCGCCAGCGTCACATCCGGCCACACCAGGATCATCACACCGAGGATCACCGCCAGGATGCCGGTGACCAGAACCGTCTGCCACGCACTGCGCGCAAGCGACTGCAGAGGACCCTCTAGCACGCTGTTTGTCGTCATAACGAAATGCTATGCCTTGCGTCAGCGGTTTTCTGCGCATTTGCTAGACAACGCGGTGAGCGGCCGACGCTAGGCTGGGACGCTGATGTTGACCATCCACGCGATACCGAATCGGTCCATGCACATCCCGAACTCGTCACCCCACATCTGCTTCTCCAATGGCACGGTTATGGTGCCACCGGCAGTGAGCTCGTCCCAGTAGCCGCGCAGCTCATCGGCGTCGTCACCGCTGAGACTGATCGAAATGCTGCTGCCAGGTTTGTATTCCATGCCGGGTGGGGTATCCGAAGCCATCAGTGTGAAACCGCTCGGCGTCTCCAGCATGCCGTGCATGACCAGATCCGCACCGGGCGCGTCCTTATCCCCCATATCCCCGAAGGTTTGAATGGACAGCGTGCCGTCGAACACGTCTCGATAGAACTCGAGCGCGGCGCGCGCCGTGTCTCCGAAACTGATGTACGGGTTGAGCCTGGAGGCCATCTGGAACGCTCCTCGGTGTAGGTGCCGCCGTCGCCGAGGTTAGTCCTCCGGCCCGGACAGCGGACTCGGTAACGGGCTACTCACTCACGTTTATCGCCGATCAGGCTCGGGTAGTCATCCCTAAGTGGCTCTCGTCGTGTGCACCCATGCGGTGAAGCGGGTGGGTCGGGTTCGCGATCTCAGGTGGCTAGGAGAAGAGGGTGGCCGTTGTTCTCGTCCTGCAGGCACGTGGCCTCGGTGATCTACTCACCGCGGTTCCCGCGTTGCGCGCGTTGCGACGGGCGAAGCCGCATGATCAGATCGTTCTGGCGGCCCCGCACCGCTTGAAACCGATCGTCGATCTCATCGCTTCCGTCGACACCATGGTGCCGACGGCAGAACTCAGTGACCTGCGCTGGGGTGCCACCCCACCCGCACTCGCGGTAAATCTGCACGGTGCGAGCGCCGAGAGCATCGTCGCGCTCACCAAGACCGATCCCGGCCGCATCCTCTCCTACCGCAATCTGGCCTTTCCCGAATTGGAAGGCCCGGAGTGGCACACGGATATGCATCACGTCGAGCGCTGGTGTCATCTGCTCGAATCCGACGGCATCGTCGCCGACCGGCGCAATCTCGGACTGGTCCCGCCGGTCGCCACCACCAGCCATCGCGATTGCGTCGTCGTACATGTCGGCGCGGGCGCGCCGGCGCGCCGCTGGCCGCCCGACCGGTTCGCCGCCGTCGTGCGCCATCTGCTCGTGCTCGGTCGCGAGGTGGTACTCACCGGTGACGAATACGAGCGCGATATCGCACTGAATGTCGCCGCGCGCGCGGGCCTACCGATGGGCCGGGTGCTGGCGGGCGAGCAGAACCTCATCGAGCTCGCAGCCACGGTCGCCGAGGCCGCACTGGTCATCTCCGGTGATACCGGCGTCGCGCATCTGGCTACCGCCTTCGGGACCCGCACCGTATTGCTATTCGGTCCGACGACGCCGCGCTGGGGTGGGCCACCGCCACATCTGCTCGGCAGGCATGCGGTGCTGTGGGCCGGTCAGATCGGCGACCCGATGGCCGATACGCCCGATCCTGGACTGCTGCGGATCGGCGTTACCGAGGTGGTCACCGCCGTCGACAAGCAACTCGCCAAGCGCGCGTGGCCCGGCAGCGGAAGCAATCGCGGGCGAACGGCGTATCGCCGCGTGGGCTGATCGCCGACTCCGCGCCAGGGGCGCAAGGAACGCGGTTCCGGACAGGGGCGCGCCAGGCGATTCCGGAGGCAGGTGCCGCAGTTGGCGGGGCAGACCTGCCGCTGTAGACAGTCAGCCGCTGGGGCCTCGAGCATTCGTTTCGGGCGCAGTCTCGGCGCGAGCGCTGCTCAGCGCGGCGGCATAGGCCGCGAGCGCGCTGGGCCAGAACTGCTCCAGGTAGTCACGCGCATCGCCGAGTCCGCGTGGGTCGAGGAAATACAGGTGCCGGTTGCCGTCCGGGCGCATCATGACCAGCCTGGCCTCGCGCAGCACACGCAGATGCTGGGAGACCGCGGAGCTGGTCACCCCGACGAGCTTCGCCAGGTCGCCGACGGCCAGCGGCGCGGTCGGCAATGCCTCGAAGATGGCCCTGCGGGTGGGGTCGGCCAGTGCCTCGAGCGCGCGAACTCCTTTAGTCGGCACTGAAATAGTGTGATCGACCGGCATCCTTCTGGTCAATTCTGCGCACTACGGACTTTCACCAGGTAGACATAACTTCCACGCAGTGCCGTTACACAGCTGTTACATATCAACAGGGTTTTTGTTGACCTGTGATGGTTGCCACACGATTGCGGTCCTCGAATGGCAGTCCCGTACGTTCAAGCCATGTTCGTGACCGTACCGTTATCTTTCCGTCGCGGCGCGACCCGTTCACGCCGCAACCGCACCACCACCCGGGCGGTCGCCGTTGCCGCGGTCGTCAGCGCCTCGCTCGGCGTGCTGGCCGCCGCGGACCCCAACGCAGCGCCCGGCGTCAGCACCGGAAAGACCGACCAGTCGACCACCGATTCGGCCAGCGCCGCCGTCGCCTTCACCGCCTTCACCCTGCCTGATGTGCAGATGCCGCAGACCGTCCCCGATGCCGTCGTCTGGGAGCCGAACCGCCTGGCCGCCGAGGCCCGGCCACGCACCGTTCGCCCCATCGCGGGCGTGCTGACATCCAATTTCGGGATGCGGTGGGGCGCACTGCATGCGGGCCTCGACTTCGCCGACCCCATCGGCACCCCGATCGCCGCGGTCACCGACGGCACCGTGATCGAGGCGGGCCCGGCCTCGGGCTTCGGCCTGTGGGTGCGGGTGCAGCAGGACGATGGCACCATCGGCATCTACGGCCACGTCAACGACATCATCGCCACCGTCGGCCAGCAGGTGCGCGCGGGCGACGTCATCGCGACCGTGGGCAACCGCGGCTTCTCCACCGGCCCACACCTGCACTACGAGGTTCACCAGGGCGACGGCGCGCCGATCGATCCGATGCCCTGGCTCGGCTCGCGCGGTATCGCCGTCGGTATCGCCACGGAGTAGGCGGACTCTCCGGCCGGCAACACATGCCCACCGATTCGAGGTCCCGCCTCGGATTCGGGCGGGATCGGACTCGGCCATCGCGGTATTCACGATTCGATGAGGGGATCGCGGATATCGCGATGGCCGATTTCTAGTACCCCGGTACTACCCGCGAATGGCGCCGCAGCGGGACGTGGTCGCGTGCCATCGGTTCCTACCGTCGGATCATGCCGACGATCGATACCCTTTCTGCCCCTGGTCATTCCACGCTGCCTCGGCACCGTCGCCGCACCGCACTCGATCTGCCACGCGGAGGTCGCCTGCATCGCCCGCTGCTGTGGATGGTGGCCGTGATGGGCACCCTCGTGCTGTTCTGCGTGGGCGGCATGGCATTCGACGATCGGATGCTGCTCGGTGAATCCGTCTGGCTCAAACCGTTCAAGTTCGGGCTCGCGTTCGTACTCTACGGATTCACGCTGGCCTGGTTGCTGTCGTTGCCGCACAAGGGAAGTCGGGTCAGCTGGTGGATGGGGACGGTGTTCGCGATCACCGGATTCATCGACGTCGGATTCATTGTGGTGCAGGCCGCACGCGGCACCTACAGCCATTTCAATCATGAAACCGATGCGGTGAATTCGATCGGGCAGCTGGTGTTCGCCGCCGGTGTGCCCGGGCTGTTCTTCGCGAATCTGATTATCGTGCTGATCCTTTCGTGGCAGCGGCTGGTGGACCGGCCTACCGCGCGGGCCATTCACGCCGGACTCGGACTCGCCGTCGTCGGAATGGCACTCGGCTATCTGATGGGGTTCACCGGCAAGCAGTTGGTGCGGAACGCCGACGGCAATGTGGTGGAGTTGGTTGCGGGACATACGGTGCTGAACAATCCGTCTCTGGACGCACGCGACGGAGTCGGCGGTATGCCGATCACACACTGGAGCACCATCGGCGGCGACCTGCGGATCCCGCATTTCCTGGGGCTGCACGCCATCCAGGTGCTGCTGCTCGCGGTAGTGGCGCTGGCCTGGTTGGCGCCGCGCTATCCATGGTTGCGCGCCGAACGTACCCGCGCCGGGCTGATCGGGGTGCTCGCTCTCGGCTATGCCGGGCTGCTCGCGATCGTGTTCTGGCAGGCGATGCGGGCGCAGTCACTGGTGCATCCGGATGGCAACACGCTGCTGGCGTTCGGTGGGTTGCTGTGGGTGGTCGGCCTGCTGACCTTCGCCGTGTACTGGCGGGCCCGGGCCGCAGTGCACAACACCTCGAGCGCCGCGCGGTTGTCCACGGCGGGCGCCCGGCCCCGCGGGTGATCCGATGGGGCTCGCCGCAGGGTACGCGCGCCGGGGTCGTTTAAGCTCCTGCTCCTATGGCCCTCAGCGCAACACTGCACAACTTCACCGTCCATCTGGCCGACGTCGACCGCGGTGTCTATCAGGAGTTGGAGTTGCGGGTGGCGCGCCACCCATCCGAAACGGCCGAGTTCATGCTGACGCGGCTACTCGCCTACTGCCTCGAATACGAGGAGGGCATCACCTTCAGCGACGGCGGAGTATCCGCCACCGACGAACCCGCGGTGTTGGTGCGCGATCTCACCGGACGCCTCACCGCCTGGATCGAAGTCGGCGCCCCCGACGCCGAGCGCGTGCACCGCGGCAGCAAAATGGCTGAGCGCGTTGCCATCTACACCCATCGCGATCCGGTCAAGGTGCTGGCGCAGCTCACCGGCAAGCGGATCCATCGCGCAGAAGCGATTCGGCTCTACAGCTTCGATCGGGGCTTCATCGATGCGGGCGTCGCCGCGATCGAACGCCGCAACACCATCACCGTATCCATCACCGAACGACTGCTGTACCTGGATCTCAACGGTACGGACCTGAGCACACCGGTCGCAGAGCACCGGTTGGCCTAGCCTGCGACTCGGTCTGCGCTCACCGCAAGCGTTCGGCCTCGCGGGTCAGTGTCAGCAACGTGGCGCTCAATGCCCTCAGCTCTTCGGTGTCCGCACCCTCGCCGATGGCGGTGGCGACGTCCTCGGCAGCGCATCGGGCGGCGAACCAGCGGTCGGCCAGATCGGCCGCCTCCTGTGCGCTCAGTACCACCGAATCATCGGGAATCCCGGTTCCCTTCAAGCTGTTGCGGTGTTCGTAGGCGCGTTGGCGGCAGGACTGACGGCAGTACCGGCGACGGCGACCGGCCTCCGATTCGACGATCTCCCGCCCACACCACAGGCAGCAGGACAGCAAGCGGCGCGACATGACGCAGAACATTAACGGTTCCGGCCGCCGGATGGGGCTCGTGGCCCCGGATTGCCGCCGCGGCGCGGTCGTGGCGGATCGCATCCGTGTCACGCACTACAATGGAACAGTTCACGGCCGCTAGGGACGGCGCGCGGCGCACTCGAAAGGGTCAGCGGGCGTCGGGAACTATTGGCGCAGGCACGGTCGTTACACCTAAGGTCCAGCGAGCGTCAGGCGCTCGTCCGGCTGAGTCCGCCGAACGGACGCGGCCGCAGCGCAACAAGACTCGAGCACACAGGGAGAGGCACACCATGGCAGATCGCGTACTCCGGGGCAGTCGGCTCGGAGCGGTGAGCTACGAAACCGATCGCGACCACGACCTGGCCCCGCGACGGATCGCTCGGTACCGGACCGATAACGGCGAGGAATTCGACGTCCCGTTCGCCGACGATGCCGAAATCCCCCCGACCTGGCTCTGCCGCAACGGCCAGGAGGGCACCCTCATGGAGGGCACCACTCAGGAGACCAAGAAGGTCAAGCCGCCCCGCACCCACTGGGACATGCTGCTCGAGCGTCGCAGCAAGGAGGAGCTGGAGGAGCTGCTGAAGGAGCGCCTCGATCTGCTCAAGACGCGGCGCCGGGTCTAGGTTTCTTCTCGGGTGTAGGGCTTCGAGCCGGACAATGTTCGAACCAGCGGCCCTGCGCACGGAAGCCTTTCGAGACAAAAGGAAGGCCGCTTGCGTCAAGCGATGCAAGCGGCCTTTCTCGTGCCCATGAACGCTGGCTGAGTGCCGAACCGTCGACAGCGACCGGGTCAGCGCCGTCCCGCCGATCCGGACGCGCTCAGCGTCGCCTCGGCAGCGGGTGGGCGGTACTACTTGCTGGCGACCTTGCGGTAGCGGATCAGGGCCAGGGGTACGACCACGATGAGGATGGCGAGAGAGCAGGCTACGGCGTATGCGATGCAGTGCTCGGCGGGCCAACCGGTGGGCGTGCCGAAGCTGGGGGGTGCGCCATTGTCGAACAGTTTGCGGCCCGCGGCGGATACCGCGGTGATGGGGTTCCATTCGGCAACCGCGCGCATGGGCCCGGGGAGGGACTCGGCGGAAACGAAGGCCGAGGAGATGAACGTCAGCGGGAACAACCAGATCAGGCCCGCGCTCTGAGCCACTTCGACGGTGGGCGAGAGCAGGCCGGTGAGCGCGCCGACCCAGGACATGGCGAAGGCGAACAGCAGGATCACCGCGAACGCCAATAAGGCGTCGGCGATGCCGCCATTGATCCGCCAGCCGACCACATAGCCGCAGCCGACCATGACGGCCAGACTCAGGATGTTCACCACCAGATCCGACAGCGTGCGCCCCATCAGCACCGCCAGCCGCGACATGGGCAGGGTGCGCATGCGGTCGATAATCCCCTTCTCCAGATCGCCCGCCAGACCGACGGTAGTGAATGCGGCATTGAAAGCAACTGTCTGGGTGAAGATTCCGGCCAGCAGGAATTCCCGATATTGGCCGCCGCCGAGTGAGGCGCCGAAGATGTAGGCGAACAGGAATACGAACATCAACGGCTGAATCGTCGCGGTCACCAGCAGGGTCGGGACGCGCAGGATGGTCAGCAGATTGCGGTAGGCGACGATCGCGCTGTCCCGGATGATCCGGGCGTGCGGCGGCGGAATCTCCTGGGGGGATTCGGTTTTCACGGTCGGTTCTGCTTCGGCGCGCGCGACTGCGGTGCTTATCAAGACAAGATCTCCTCTTGTACATCGTCGGTTTCCGGCTCGGGTTCGCGCGCGGCGGTGCCGGTGAGGGACAGGAATACGTCGTCGAGACTGGGCCGACGCACGCTGGCGTCGACCACACACACCCCGGCGTCGTCGAGCCTGCGCAGCGCCTCGACCATGGTGCGCGAGCCATCGCCGACCATGATGGAGGCTTCGTCCGCGCCTGGATCGTGGGTCGGCTCACCGATGCCGACCTGCGCCAGGATTGTCAACGCTGGCTTCACCTCTTGACCCGCGGCCAAGGTGACGGTGAGCCGGTCGCCGCCGATGGAGGTTTTCAGCTCGTCGGCCGACCCCTTGGCGATGACGCGGCCGCGATCGATGACCGTGATGCGGTCGGCCAGCAGATCGGCCTCTTCCAGGTACTGGGTGGTGAGCAGCACCGTGGTGCCGTCGTCGACGAGATCACCGATGACGCGCCACATATCCAGTCGCCCACGCGGATCCAGTCCGGTGGTCGGCTCGTCCAGCACCACGACCGCGGGCCGGGCGACCAATGCCCCGGCCAGGTCGAGGCGCCGCGCCATCCCGCCGGAGTAGGTGCCAGCGCGGCGATGCGCCGCGTGGTCCAGACCGAAGGCGCTCAACAATTCCGACGCGCGCGAGGTGGCCTGCCGCTGCGACATTCCGTACAGCCGCGCCACCATGCGCAGATTCTCATATCCGGTCAGATTGGCGTCGACCGCCGCGTACTGACCGGACAATCCGATCCGCCGCCGCGCCGCTGCCGGATCACGCAAGACGTCGACCCCCGCGACCCGCACCGAACCGGCACACGGCCGCAGCAGGGTGGTCACGATGCGCACCGTCGTCGTCTTGCCAGCACCGTTGGGACCCAGCAGACCCATTACCGTCCCCGCCGGTATCTGCAGGTCGATCTCGTCCAGCACCCGCACCCGACCGTAATTCTTGACCAGGCCCAGCACCTCGACCGCAAGGCTCACGACTCCGCCTCGCTCGCGCTCGGCTCCGTCGTAGGCCATGGCGCGCTGTGCTCACGATTCACTCGCTGTCGCTCGCTCATGCCTCTCCCTCGATGTTCGACACCGGCATCTCCACCAGCGCCGCCCTGACCGTGGGCTGCTCGCCACGGCCTATGGATTGCTCACCTCGCTCACTCACAGCTGTCTCCTTCTCCGACCCCGGGCGCCGGTGTCGAAGGCCGCACGTTGCTGGCGATATCTCGCACGAATCTGCCTCGGTAACACCGGGTTCCGTCCGAGCATCCGGACGCTCGGAGGATCGATTTTGTTCGAAACCCGCCGCACACGGCCACAGCCTCTGACGCGCGACGCCGCCATGACCGGCGCTGCCGTACGTGCCGACGCCGGTCCCGGTGCGCGGGACCGACTCGCGTCTTTTCCCGACGCCACCGAACCCGCACCCGGTACCACCCGGTACCGAGCGGGCTGTTGCGCGCTCGACAGTCACTGTCGCGCCTCACGCGCTCGTGCCGCCGCGGCTTCGAGGTGTTCGTTGAGCACCGGCCCGATGACGGCAAGTGATTCCGGTGTCGTCATGGCCGAATGCTTGCAGCGCAGGTCGTGATTCTGGATGGTGCCGGTGATGAAGGGCTGCCAGGCAGCGGCGCGCCGGGTGGGATCGGTGCGGTTGATTTCATCATCGCCCGCGGTGAAGAACAGGAGGTCGCCGTTGAAGGTGCGGGGGCGGAAGCCGTGGGCGAGAACGGTGCCATTGGCGTAGCCCGCATAGAGGCGCTCCAGGTGTTCGACGGTCAGCGCGGCGAACGGGCCGGGGCGAGAACGCAGCAGTTCCGCGGCGTCGCGCAGGCTCATACTCTGGTCGAACTCGACGTCGTCGCCCAATGCGTCGCTGCCGAATTCGCCGATGATCTCGGCGACGGTCGGGATCGCATGTTCGAGCCATTCATCGCTGAGCTGGTAGCTGTCCATCATCGACAGCAGCGCGACCTCGTCACCGGCCTGCTGCAACTGGATCGCGACCTCGTGCGCGATCAGGCCGCCCAGCGACCAGCCGAGCAGGTGGTAGGGCCCCTGCGGCTGGATCGACTTGATATGCGCCACATAGCTTTCCGCGGCCTCGCCGATCGAATCGAACCCTTCCGCACCCGCGACATGCGGCGCCTGTAGTCCGTACACCGGACGGTTCGGTGCGAGGTGCGCCAGCAGACCCGAGTAGCACCAGGCCAGCCCGATCGCGGGATGGATGCAGAACAGCGGAGCCCGGCTAGCAGCGGTGCGGGCACGGATGGGCAGTATCGGCTCGAGTGTCGCGGCAATCGCCGCACCCGTGGTGCCGGTTCCATCCAGCCGGGCCGCGATGGCGGCCGGAGTGGAGTCGCCGAACATCAGCTGCACCGGGAGATCGATCCCGTTGGCGCGCAGCTGTGCCACGACCTTCGTGGCCAGCAGTGAGTTGCCGCCGAGTTCGAAGAACCCATCGTCGACACCCACCGTTTCGACACCGAGCACCGTCGCGAAGGCGGCACACAGCTGCGCTTCGGTCGGGGTGGTCGGTGCCCGATAGCCCTGTGTCGCGCTGAAGACCGGTTCCGGCAATGCGTTTCGGTCGAGTTTGCCGACCGGACTGAGCGGGATCTCGTCGATCAGCATGATCGATTGCGGCACCATGTAATTCGGCACCCGGGCGGCGACATGCTGTGTGAGCTCTGCGGTACTCGGCGTGATTCCGTTGCGCGCCTTCACATACGACACCAACGCCGTTGCACCGGCGGGCGTCCGGTACCCGATCGTGGTCGAGAACTCCACCGCGTGATGCTGGGCGAGCGCGGCGTCGATCTCGCCGAGTTCGATGCGGAAGCCGCGGATCTTCACCTGATGGTCGGTCCGGCCGACGTATTCGATCTCGCGGACCCCGTCGGGGCTGCGGCCGAACCAGCGCGCGAGATCACCGGTGCGGTACATCCGCTCACCCGGTTTGCCGTACGGATTCGCGATGAAGCGCTGCGCCGTCAGGCCGGGCCGGTTCAGGTAGCCCCGTGCCAGGGCGCTACCCGCCAGATGCAATTCACCGGTCACCCCGACCGGCGCCGGATGCAGACGCGCGTCGAGAATGGTCGCGTTGACACCGCGGATCGGGCCACCAATGGTTATCGGCCCGCCCGGCGTCATGGGCTGCGAGATCACCGTGACGATGGTGGTCTCGGTCGGCCCGTACACGTTGTACAGGTTGCGCCCTGGCGCCCAGCGACTGACCAGCTCGGGCGGCAACGCCTCGCCGCCGACCAGCACGTGCGAAAACTCGGTGACCCCGGTCGGATCGACCGTGCCCAGCGCCGAGGTGGTGATGAACGCGTGTGTGATCCCCTCGTCGATGAGCACCTTGCCCAGTTCGGCCCCGCCGACCACACCGGGTGGCGTGATCACCAGCGTCGCCGCGCCACCCAGTGCGAGCAGCAGGTCGAGCATGGCGGCATCGAAGCTCGGCGTGGCGAAATGCAGGACCCGGCAACCGGGGTGGACGTCGAAGCGCTGCGCGGTCTCCGCGGCGAAGTTCGACAACCCACCGTGAGTGACCACCACACCCTTGGGTGTGCCGGTCGAACCGGAGGTGTAGATGACGTACGCCGGATTGTCCAACCGCAGCAGGGCGGTCCGCTCTCCCGACCCGACACGCTCATCGGATGCGTCCAGTACCCGGCGGCGGAATTCGACGTCGTCGAGCACGAGCCACTCGGCGTCGCCGGGCATCCGATCGCGGTGCTCGGACAGCGTGATTCCCAGCGCCGCACCGGAATCGGTGAGCATATGACTGATCCGCTGTGCGGGGTACATCGGATCGACCGGTACGAACGCCGCACCCGCCTTGGCCACCGCGAGCATGGTCGCGACCGATTCGACCGAACGCGGAATCCCCAGCGCCACCAGCGTTTCCGGACCGACGCCACGTTCGATGAGCACCCGCGCCAGCCGGTTGGTCCACCGGTCGAGCGCGTCGTAGCTCACCTGGGTGTCGTCCGAGCGCAACGCGATGGCCTTGCGGTCGACATTCACCGCGACCTCGAACAGCTCCGGGAAGGTGACCGGCCGGTCCGCCCGCGCCCCACGTACCGGCGCGAGCCCGGACCATTCGGCGGGATCGAGCAGTTCCAGATCCCCCACCGCGGTGGTCGGATTCGCGGCGATGGCGGCGAGCAGGCGGACCAGTCGGGTGCCGAGCCACTCGGCGGTCTGCTCGTCGAACAGATCGCTCGCGTAATTGACCGCCAGCGTGATCCCGGCCGGTTCCCTTGTGTCGGTGTGGGATTCGGTCAGGGTGAACTGCAGATCGAACTTCGCGATACCAGTATCGACATCCTCCGCCTCGATCCACAGCCCGGGCAGATCTACCACCCGCACCGGATGATTCTGCACCGACAGCATCACCTGGAACATCGGGTGATGCGCCTGCGAGCGAACCGGATTCAGCACCTCGACGAGGCGTTCGAACGGCAGGTCGGCGTGCGCGAACGCGTCCAGATCGGTATCGCGCACGGTGTGCAGCAGATCGGTGAAGCTGGCGTCGGGATCTATCCGGGTGCGCAGCACCAGCGTGTTCACGAACATGCCGACCATCCGATCCAGCGCGGGATGGCCGCGCCCGGCGATCGGGGTGCCGACGACGATGTCATCGGTCGCGGTCATCCGGTGTAGCAGCACCGCGAGCGCGGCGTGCAGCACCATGAACATGCTGACGTTATTGCCGATGGCGATCTTGTGCAGTTCGCGATGGGCGAACGGATCGATGGCACATTCGACCGTGCCGCCGCGGTAGGTCGGTGCGGGCGGACGCGACCGGTCCGCGGGCAGGCTCAGCAGCTCCGGAATCCCGTCGAGGGTGCGCCGCCAGTAGTCGAGCTGGCGGTTCACCACCGAATCCGGCTCGTCCTCGCTGCCGAGCGTGTCCTGGTGCCACAGTGCGTAATCCGCGTACTGGACCTCGGATTCCGGCCAGTCGGGGGTCTTTTCCTCGCATGCCGCTCGGTATGCGACGGCCACGTCGGCGGCCAGGGGTTCCAGCGACCAGCCGTCGATGGCGATGTGGTGCACGACCAGTACCAGGATGTGCTCGGCCGACGCCGCTGGCGGCGCGTCGATGGCGCCGGCCGTATCGACCGTGATCAACGCGGCGCGGATCGGCACGGTCGTCGCCAGGTCGAATCCCGGCGTCGCGAAATCCTGTACAGCGCTGGGAACTTCCGCGGGCGGCATGGTCACGGCGAACACCGCGACCTCGGCGTCGGCGGGATCGAGCACTTGCTGTACGGGCGCCCCATCGATCTCGGGGAACACTGTGCGCAACGTTTCGTGCCGCCGTTGCACCGCGTGCAGCGCCCGCACCAGCGCATCGACATCGAGTTCGCCGTGCAGGCGCAGCACGACCGGAACGTTGTACGCACCAGCGGTAGTGCCCGCATCGGCGCCGATCTCGTTGAACCGGTTCAGGAACCACAGCCGGTACTGGGCAGCCGACAACGGAATCCGCTCCGGCCGCTCGCGGCGCGCCAGCTCCAGCCCGGTGTCCGCACCGGCTCCGGAGTCGAGCAGCGCCGCGAGTTCGGCGACCGTCGGCGCCGTGAAGACGGTCCGCACCTCGAGCCGAGTACTCGTCGCCGCGGCCAGGCGGGTCACGAGTTGCGTTGCCAGCAGCGAATTTCCGCCGATATCGAAGAAGCTGTCGTCGGCGCTCACGGTTTCGAGGCCGAGCAATTCGCCCATCACCTCGGCGACCATTCGCTCGGCGGCGGTCTCGGGTGCGCGCAGCGCGGCGCGCACCGTCAACTGTGGTTCCGGCAGTGCGGCGATATCCAACTTGCCGGTCGGGGTCAGCGGAATCCCTTCCAACACAGTGATACTGGCCGGAACCATATGCGCGGGCAGTTTTTCGGCAACATGGGCACGCACCGCGTCGATATCCAGCGTGCGCGTTTCGTCGGTGGGCTGAATGAACGAGACGATCCGGTCCGCACCCGCGATGTGGCGCACCTCGGTGTGCGCGAACCGCACATCTCGATGGTCGACGAGCACATTGGTGATCTCGCCGAGTTCGATGCGGAAGCCGCGCACCTTCACCTGATGGTCACTACGTCCGAGGTAGACGATTTCGCCCGCGGCATTCCAGCGCACCACGTCACCGCTGCGGTACATCCGCGAACCCGCGGGACCGTAGGGGTCGGCGACGAACCGTGTCGCGGTGAGCTCGAACCGGTCGAGATACCCACGCGTGACACCGAATCCGCCGAGGTACAGGTCGCCGGGCACACCGACCGGAACCGGGCGCATCCGCTCGTCGAGTACCAGCGCCCGCGCACCGCGCACCGGGGTGCCGATGGTGTTCGGCCCACCGACCGCCAGCGGATCCGAGATCGTGATGACGATGGTGGTTTCGGTCGGCCCATATACGTTGTGCATCTGCCGTCCCGGCGCCCAGCGGGCCACCAACTCGGCACCGACGGCCTCACCACCCACCAGCAGTGCACGCAGGTTCGGCAATGACCACCGCTGCCGATCAATAGTGGCCAGCGCGGCCGGGGTGATGAACGCGTGGGTGACGCATTCGCGCTCCAGCAGCGCGGCCAGTTCGTCGCCACCATAGATATCGGTTGGGCAGATCACCATGGTCGCGCCGGATCCGATCGCGAGCAGCAAGTCCAAGATGGCCGCGTCGAAACTCGGTGAGGAGAAGTGCAGCGTGTGCGAATCCTGGTCGATTCGCATGCGGTCGCGGACCTCGTCGCCGAAATTCGACAGGCCGCTGTGGGTGACGGCCACGCCCTTGGGTTTTCCGGTCGAGCCCGAGGTGTAGATCACATACGCCAGATCGGCGATGTCGATGGTGCCCAGGCGGTCGTGGTCCTCGACCAGGCTGTCATCGAGTTCGGCCAGCTCATCGGCGAATTCGGGATCATCAATCAGCAACCAGTCGGTGACCGGTCCGTCCGCCGGGCACAGCCGATCAGCATGCACGGACATGGTAATGCCGACCTGGCAGCCGGAGTCCACCAGCATGTGCCGCACCCGGTCGACCGGGTAGTTCGGATCGACCGGCACGAACGCCGCACCGGATTTGGCGACGGCGAGCATCGTGACCACCGATTCGATCGAGCGGGTCAGGCCGAGCGCTACCCGGTCCCCCGCACCGAAACCGCGTTCGATCAGCGCCCGCGCCAAGCGATTCGAGCGCCGGTCGACCTCGGCGTAGGTCAGCGAGATGCTGCCCGCTCGAACGGCCGTGCGGTGCAGATTCCGATGCGCGGTCGCGGTGAAGTACTCGGCCAGCGTGCACTGCGGCGTGGACGGCGCGCCGATGGCCGGGGTGAGCACACGTCGCTCGAATTCGGTGCGCGCGTCGATATCTCGAACCAGCGCCCGTGGCGTACCGCTAATGGCCGCCAGCACCGCCAGGAGCCGATCGGCCAGCGTCTTGATCGTCGCGGCGTCGAAAAGCTCTGCGGCGTAGATGAATTCGAACGCGCGCCAAGACTCGCCCGAACCGGTGTCGCGGGACACCGTCGCCACCCGCAACTCCAGGTCGAATTTCGCCAGCGCGATATCCAGTTCCTCGGCGCGCAGTGCCAGGCCGGGCAGTTCGAGCGACGGCATCGGCCCGTCCTGCACCGTCAGCGCCACCTGGAACAGCGGATGGCGACTGCCACTATGGGCGCCGCGGCCCAGTTCCTTGACGATGCGCTCGAACGGAATATCGCCGTGCGCCATGGCGGCCAGCTCGGTATCCCGATCCGCGCGCAACAGCGTCGCGAACGAAATGTCCGGGTCGACGTCCGAACGCAATACCAGCGTATTGACGAACATGCCGACCAACTCGTCGAGCTTGGTGTCGTTGCGGCCCGCGACCGGCGTGCCGATCACGATATCGCGACCGCCGGTAACGAAACGCAGCAATACCGCGAGCGCCGAACGCAGCACCATGAACGTACTGACGCCTTGTTTGCGCGCAAGTTCGGCGAGGGCATGCTGCACCGGCTCGGGCACACTGAAGCGCACGGTGCCCGCCTGCTGTGTCGGCTGGGCGGGACGCGGCCGATCGTAGGGCAACGGCAGTTCCTCGGGCAGGTCCGCCAGCGCGGTGCGCCAGTACGCGAGCTGTTCGCTCGCGAGGCTCTGCGGATCGGCCTCATCGCCGAGGTAGGCCCGCTGCCACAGCCCGAAGTCCGCGTACTGCACCGGAAGTGGCGTCCAGGCGGGTACACCGCCCTCGTGCCTGGCCATGTAGGCGGCCGCCAGATCTTTGGTCAATGGCCCGAGCGACCAGCCGTCGGCGGCGATGTGGTGCAGCACGATGCCGAGCAGGTGCCGCCGAGTTTCGGTGCGTAGCAAGGTGATCCGCAGCGGAATGTCCCTGGTGAGATCGAATCCGGTACGCGCGAATGCCCGCAACGTCTGTTCGGCGGCGCCCTCGTCGGTCGGCACCACATCGAGTACCGGCACGGCCCGGACGGTGGGCAGTACCGATTGCTGTGCGCCCGCACCGTCCTCGGGGAAGACGGTGCGCAACACCTCATGTCGGTCCACCAGGTCGGTCAGTGCCGCGCGCAGAGCGGGTATATCCAGATCGCCGTCGATTCGAATGACGAATGCGATGTTGTACGCACTCGATTCGGGTGAAAATCGATTGAGGAACCACAGTCGCTGCTGGGGCAGCGACAATGGAATGCGTCCCGGACGTGGGATATGCACAGCCAGCGCCATCCGTTGCGTCCGGGGCGCTTCCGTTATGCGTGCCGCGATCCCGGCCACCGTCGGTGTCTCGAAGATCAGCCGCACCGGCAGGTCGACACCGAACTGCTCGTACAGCGCGGTCGCGAGCCGGGTGGCGAGCAGCGAATTGCCGCCCACGTCGAAGAAGCTGTCCTCGGCGCCGGTCACCGGGTGGCCGAGAATATCGCCGAACACTGTGGCGACCTGCCGCTCCAGTTCGGTGCGCGGTGCGCGCGAGGTACCGGCTGCCGCGAAAACCGGTGCGGGCAAGGCCTTTCGGTCGAGTTTGCCGGACGGGGTCACCGGCATCTCGTCGAGTACGGTGATCGCGGCGGGCACCATGTAGCCGGGCAGCCGCTGCCGCGCGGTCTCGGTGATATCGGCGGCATCGATCGCCTCGTCCGCGGTCACGTAGGCGATCAGGCGGGTCTCGCCCTCATCGTCGGTGTGGACGACCGTGAGCGCGCGCGCCACTCCCGGGTGCGCGCGAAGTACATGGTCGATCTCGCGCAGTTCGATACGGAAGCCGCGGATCTTGATCTGGTCGTCGGCGCGGCCGAGGAAGCGCAGCTGTCCGATCGGATCGGAGACCACGAGATCGCCGGTGCGGTACATCCGCTCCCCGCGCCTACCGAGCGGGTTGGCCGGGAAGCTCTGTGCGGTAAGGCTGTAGCGGCCGAGATAGCCGCGCGCCAGACCGGGACCGGACAGGTAGAGCTCTCCCGGCGTGCCCGGCGGGACCGGATGCAGTCGGCCATCGAGTACGAACAGCCGCATGCCGCGCACCGGCATGCCGAGCGGTACGGCACGGCCCGCGTGCATCGGACCACTGGCGGTAGCGGCGACGGTCGCCTCCGATGGTCCGTACATGTTGTGCATGCGGTGCCCGCGCGTCCAGCGCTCGACCAGTTCCTCCGAGCACGCCTCACCGCCGACGATGACGGCCTCGAGTTCGTCGAGTCCCTCGTTCGGCACGGTGGCCAGCGCGGCCGGGGTGATGAAGGCATGCGTGACACGCTCCGTGCGCAGCAATTCGGCAAGTTCGGCACCGCCGTACATGCCAGCGGGTGCGACGACGATGGTCGCGCCCGCCGCGAAGCCGAGCAGCATCTCCAGCACCGACGCATCGAAACTGGGCGAGGAGAAGTGCAATGTCCGTGCCGAATCCGTCACGCCGAACAGATGCATCTGCTCATTCGCCAGCGAGGCGATACCGGCGTGGGCGACGATTACCGCCTTCGGCTTTCCGGTGGAGCCGGAAGTGTAGATCAGGTAGGCCGGATGTCCGGTGCGCAGCGGGTAATGCCGATCCGCGTCGGTGACGGGATCGGTACCGTGTCGGGCGGATTCGGTGGCCAGCTCGTCGGATCCGAGCACCAGCCAGTCGACGTAATGCTTGCGGTGTTTGCCGCGCGCGGCGGGCCAGGCGGGCATGGCAACCAGGCAATCCGGCACGGTGAGTCCGAGCATGGCGCCGGAATCGGCGATCATATGCCCGATCCGCTCGGCCGGGTAGCTCGGATCGATCGGCACATATGCCGCACCGGTCTTCGCGACCGCCCAGATGGCCGCGATCGAGTCGAGACTGCGCGGCAGCGCGATCGCCACCACGACCTCGGGTCCGGCGCCGTGTTCGATCAGGGTGCGCGCCAGGCGATTCGACATCTCATCGAGTTCGCGGTAGCTGGTATCGGTGTCGTTATAACGCACGGCGATGGCATCGGGTACCCGCTCGGCGGTGTCGGTGAGCAACCGCGCCAGTGTGATCGACGGTTCGCCGGGTGCGCCCGCGATCGGCACCAGCTTCGCGGTCTCGCGCGTATCCAGGATGTCCAGATCACCGACCGGCATATTCGGCGCGGCGACAACGGCACCGAGTACGGCGATGAAGCGGTGGGCGAACGATTCGATCGTGCGCTGGTCGAAAACATCAGTGGCATAGCCGAATTCGGCGTGCAGCGGGCCATCGGACAGGCCGTCGTGCACCTCCAGCTGCAGATCGAATTTAGCGATATCGGCGGCGATCGGCAGCACCCGCGACTGCACACCGGGCAGATTGATGCTCAGATCGGGTGCGTGATCGTAGGACAACATCACCTGGAACAGCGGGTGCCTGGCGGCGGAGCGCTCCGGGTTGACGAGCTCGACCAGCCGCTCGAACGGCACATCAGCGTTGGCGAAGGCGTTGAGATCGGTTTCGCGGACAACGTCGAGCATCTGGTCGAATCCGGCTGTCGGATCGACCTCGGTCCGCAGTACC
The DNA here is from genome assembly GCF_040609795.1 of Nocardia sp. NPDC004604. NCBI lineage: Bacteria > Bacillati > Actinomycetota > Actinomycetes > Mycobacteriales > Nocardiaceae > Nocardia > Nocardia sp. NPDC004604. The sequence continues at coordinate 33,562 of NZ_JBEXLC010000048.1, read as the reverse complement.
AGAGTATTGACGAACATGCCTACGAGGTCATCGAGCGCCGGATCGGAGCGACCGGCGATCGGGGTGCCGATGGTGACATCGGTGCTCGCGCACAGCCGGGCGAGCAGGGTGGCCAGTGTCGCGTGCAGCACCATGAACATGCTGACGCCCCGGCTGGCCGCGAGTTCGCCCGCGGCGCGGCGGATCTCGGGGGCGATGGTGAACTCGACTCGGCCGCCGGTGGTCGAGCGGCGCAGTGCACGCGGACGATCCAGCGGCAGGTCGAGCTGGTCGGGCAGACCGCGCAGGGCCGAGCGCCAGTAGGCGAGCTGACGGCTCAGTGCACTGGCCGGGTCGGCTTCGTCACCCAGCAGTTCCCGTTGCCACAGTGCGAAATCGGCGTACTGCACCGGCAGCGGCTTCCAGTGCGGTGTGGTGCCCTCCGCGCGCGCGGTGACGGCGGTCATCAGGTCCCTGGCCATTGGCGCCACCGACCAGCCGTCACCGCAGATGTGGTGCAGCACAATGAGGAAAACGTGCCGATCCGGTGCGGTGGTCCACAGTGCGACCCGAATCGGGGCCTGGCTGCGCAGGTCGAAGCCGTAGCCGGCGAACTCTTCGGCGAGTTCGCGTATATCGGCGCCGATGGCGTCGATCGGATCCAGGGTCAGCGGGATCTCGGTAGCAGGATGTATCAGCTGGCAGGGTCCGTCCGCCCCGTCCGGAAAAGTGGTGCGCAGGGATTCGTGGCGTTCGATCACATCGACGAGACCGGCTCGCAGCGCCACGAGATCGATCGGCCCGTCGATTTCGACGGCCAGCGGCATGTTGTATGCGGCGGCGTGTTCGGCGAAACGGTTGAGGATCCACAGCCGCTGCTGGGCCAGCGACAGCGGAATCCGTCGCGGCCGTTCGGCCGGGACCAGTTTCGGGGAGGACGCGTCCGGGTTGTGTGTGGCGAAACGCTCACTGAGCGCGGCGATGGTCGACGCCTCGAACAGGTCACGGATGGTCAGCCCGGCGCCGAGCGTGGCGTTTATCCGCGCCACCGCGCGTGCGGCGATGAGCGAATTGCCGCCCAGGTCGAAAAAGCCGTCCCCGACACCGATTTCGTCGATGCACAGGACTTCGCTGAAGATGCCGGCGAGTACCCGCTCCACCTCACTGCGCGGTTCGGCGGTGACCGGCCCGACCGGGCGGGCGATGACGGGTTCGGGCAGGGCCTTGCGGTCGATCTTGCCGTTGGCACTGAGCGGTAGTTCATCGAGAACCATCAGCGAGGCGGGCACCATGTAGTTGGGCAGGGTACGGCGCAACGCATTCTGCAGTGTGGTGGTGTCCAGGTCCGCCGTAAATGCCGGGGCGGCAACGACATAGGCGGCGAGCTCGTCGCCGGTTCGGCTGGTGTGGGCCACGCACACCGCGCGCGCGACCCGCTCGTCGGCCAGCAATGCCGCCTCGATCTCACCGAGTTCCATACGCAGGCCACGAATCTTGACCTGGAAATCGCTGCGGCCCAGGTATTCCAGCACGCCGCGATCCGAATCGTCCTCGTGCCGACCGAGATCCGGATCGCCCTGCCAGCGGGCCAAGTCGCCGGTGCGGTACATCCGAGCGCCGGGAGTGAACGGGTTGGCCACAAAACGGTCCGCGGTGAGCTGGGATTGGCCGAGATACCCGCGCGCCAGCTGGACGCCCGCAAGATACAGCTCCCCCGCTGCCCCCGGCGGCACCGGCCGCAGGAGCGAGTCGAGGACGTAGGTCTGGGTGTTCCACACCGGAGATCCGATGGGCACGGTGGCCGGTTCGGCCGAGCACGGCCAGTAGGTGACGTCGACGGCGGCTTCGGTCGGTCCGTACAGATTGTGCAGTTCCGGCCCGTGCAGGGCGGCGCGGAAATCGCGAACGGTGGCCGCGGGCAATGCTTCACCGCTGCAGAACACTCGGCGCAGACCGGCGCAATCGCGCACATCGGTGTCGGTGACGAACACCGACAGCATGGATGGCACGAAATGCGCCGTGGTGATGGACTTTTCGCTGATGATCCGAGCCAGGTAGGCGGGATCACGGTGCCCGTCGGGTTCGGCGATGACCAATCGCGCGCCGATCTGCAAGGGCCAGAAGAATTCCCAGACCGAGACGTCGAAGGTGGCCGGGGTCTTCTGCAGGACGGCGTCGGTGCCGTCGAGGGGGTATTCGTGCTGCATCCAGCGCAGCCGGTTGACGATCGCGGTGTGGGTTACACCGACGCCCTTGGGTTTTCCGGTCGAGCCGGAGGTGAAGATGACGTAGGCGAGATGGTCGGCGCGGAGCGGAGTGCGGCGGTCGCTGTCGGTGATCGGAGCGGCGTCGATATTCGACATGTCGACGGTGTCGATGGCCAGCACGGCCGCGCGCTCCGGGAGCGTGAGTTCGTCGCGGGCCGCGATCAATACGCACACGGGTTCGGCCTGCTCCAGGATCTGATCGATCCGCTCGGCGGGGTTCTCCGTATCAAGGGGCAGGTAGGCCGCACCCGCCTTGATGACCGCGTACATGCCGACGACGAGTTCGATGCTGCGCCGCAGGCACAAGGCGACCACCGTCTCCGGGCCCGCGCCGCGGGCGATCAGCAGGCGGGCCAGGCGGTTGGCCCGCTCGTCGAGTTCGCGGTAAGTCAGTGTCTCGTCGGCGAATTCGAGCGCGACCGCATCCGGGCAGATCATCGCGCGATCGGCGAACAGACCGGACAGGGTGCCCGGACGCAGTGCCGTCCCGGTGGCGTTCCAGGTGCGTAGCACGCGCTCGCGCTCGTCGTCGGTGATCGCGGCGAGGCTTTCGGCGTGGGTGTCGAGGTCGGCGGCGAGGAATCGGGTCAGGAAGTCCAGGAACCGGGCGTGGTGCGCCGTGACCTCGGTATCGGTGTAGAGCCCCGGGTTGGCCTCGAAGTCGATGTGGATGCGGCCGCCCTCGCCGTTGTACACATTGATGGAAAGGTCCTCGACCGGGCCGGTGGCGAGCACGTGCAGCGAGCCGAGCAGACTGCCGAACTTCAGCTCGTCATGGAACAGCATGATGTTGACCATCGGGCCGAAGAAGCCACGCGCGTCGCGGGAGTAGCCGCAGTCGCGGCGGATGTCGTCGTGTCGGTAGAGCTGATGCCGCAGCGCGCCGGTGATCTGCAATTCCGCGCCGCGCACCACGTCGCGGACGGTGGTGTCGGCGTCGAAGTGCAGCCGGATCGGCACCACATTGGAGACCACACCCGCGGAACGGCGCAGCGCGACCGTGGTCCGCGCGGAAACCGGCAGGCTCAGCACCACATCCGGATTGCCGGTCACCGAACGCACATAGCAGGCCAGTGCCGCGACGAACATGGTCGAGCTGTGGGTCTCGAATGCGGCCGTCGCCGCGTTCATGGCCGTCTCGGCGCGTTCGTCGAGGACCGCGCAAGCACGCCGCCGCCCCGCGTCGGGGGCGGCGGTCAGGCCGATCACATTGGACAGCGTCATCGGTCCACCAGCGCCCGCCAATTGCTCGAGCCAGTAGTCGCGGTCGGTGCGGAACCGGCCGGAATCCCGGTAGGTGGATTCGTCCGCATAGATTTTCGCCAGCGGCGTCGCGCGCGAGACGGCCGGTTCGGTGTGGTTTTCCAGCGCCGTATAGATCTCCGCGGTGCGGGTGAGCGCGTTCATCGCACCGTAGCCGTCGATCACGATGTGATGGCCGCGTGCGTACCAGATGTAGTCGGATTCGCCGGTTCGCAGCATTACGTTCGTGGTCAGCGGATCGCTCTCGAAATCGATCGGCGAGCTGGCGTGCTCGTTCATCCAGCGCAGCGCGGCAGCGTGTGGATCAGGCTCGTCGCGCAGATCGATCCGGTCCCAGCCCGGGCGGAAGGTGTGGTCGATCACCTGATGCGGGACGCCGTCGATCTCTACCAGGCGTACATGTCCAACCTGTGTTTCGGCGCCGAAGCGTTCGATCGAGTAGAGCAGGCGGCCGACATCCAGGTCGCCGTGGATCTCGACATACTGGGCGATGGTGAGCGGAACGTCGGGGCGAATCCGTTGGGCGTACCACAAGGCTGTTTGCGCAGGCGACAGTGCGAATGGTTGTGCCGAGAATTCACCAGAAGAGCATTGGTCGACGCGATCCGTGGCCAATGAACTCATCAATCACTCCTTCTGCCGCTGTTGATGCGCATCTCCCCGAGCACCGCCACCGCAGGCGCGCATGCGCCAGCCGTAGGACGTGATCCACGCCCATTGATTCGGAGCACCGGATGTAGCGGATGGCCAGCGTTGCTGATTTGTTTCACTTCCAACGCCGTCGGCGGCAGCACACTTTCGTGGGCTATCTTTCCGCAAATGTGACATTTTGCTGGGCCTATGCCGTAAAACGAGGAAGGGAAGGCGTGATGACCACACGCCGCGGCCTTGGTTACGGCTCAGCAAACGGCAGGCTAGCGCCCAGGGCTTGCCGACCGTCGGTAACACCAGCCCCGGAACAAACCGATTGTTCGGTTAGAGGGAATACTCGCTCGCTGTGTTCAGCAGATCCGATGCGCTCAACCGACCGACTGGTCCGTGGTGGCTTCTCGGTCGGTTGAGTTACTGCCACGCGCATTTAGCTGACGAATAGCTGTCACCACTACAGCAGCAGCGGTCATAATAACCGACAGCAGTTCCGGCGCGGCGCCGAATCGGGTCGCGAGTGTTGTGGTGCTGCGCAGCGGCAGCTCGGCGACCAGTGCGGCTGGGACGAATTTCGGGGTCTGCTGCTGGACCGCGCCGTCCGCGGTGATGATGGCGCTGACGCCCGAGGTGGCGGCGACCACCAGGGCACGGCCGTGTTCGACGGCGCGGACCCGGGACATGGCCAGCTGCTGGTAGGTCATCTCGCTGTCGCCGAAGGTGGCGTTATTGGTGGGTACGGTCAGCAATTGCGCGCCCGCATGCATGGAATCACGGAAGGCGCGGTCGAAGGCGACCTCGTAGCAGGTTGCGACGCCGATATCGATGCCGTCCGCGTGGACCGTGCCGTCGCCGTGGCCCGGCACGAAGTATCCTGCGCGGTCGGCGTATTCGGAGAACAGCCGGAAGAAGCCGCGCATGGGCAGGTATTCGCCGAACGGCTGGATGATCTTCTTGTCGTGGCGCTCCCCCGGCCCGGCCGCACCGTTCCAGACGATCACCGAGTTCGACGTCGTGCGATCGCTGTTCACCAGTACCGCGCCGACGAGTATGGGCGCGCCGATCTGCTCGGCGGCCTCGGTGATCTCGGCGGCCGCGTCGGCATTGCGCAGCGGATCGATATCGGAGGAGTTCTCCGGCCAGATCACCACATCGGGCTTGCGCACCCGGCCCTGCGCGACGTCGCGAGCCAATTCCTCGGTGCGCCGGACATGGTTGTCCAGCACGGCGCGCCGCTGCGCATTGAAATCCAAACCCAGCCGGGGCACGCTGCCCTGGATAGCGGCGACGGTGATCGTGCGGTCGCCCTCCTCCGGGCCGGGCAGCGCCGCCCGGAGGATCAGTGCGGTCATCGGGACAACAACCAGGGTCGCCGCCGCGGCGACAACTCCGAGGCGTGTCGCGGCGGCGAGGCGGGTGAGTTTTCCACCTGTCGTCGACGCGGTCGTCATTCGAGCCCACAGGCGTACGAGCAGAGCCGCCGCTGTAGTTCCGGTGAGCGCCACCGCGAATCCGATGAGCGGCGCACCGCCCACCATGGCGAGCGACAGGTACCACCCGTCGGCCTGCCCGAATGCCAGTCGCCCCCACGGGAATCCGCCGAACGGAAAACTCGACCGCAGCCACTCGGTCGCCGTCCAGGCCAACGCCACCCACAGCGGCCACCCGGGTAGTGCAGACAGCAACCGAGCCGTGAGCCCGAAAAGTCCTATATATAAGGAACACACCGTCGACAGTGCGAGCCACGGCACCGGCCCCACATAGATCCCGGTCCACGGCAACAGCGGCACGAAGAATCCGAGCCCCGCCAGCATGCCGTATCCGAACCCACTCCGCAGCCGCCCGGCACCACGCACGGTCAGCGTCAATACCGCGATTCCGATCGGCGCCAGGAACCACAGCGGACGCGGCGGAAAGCTCCCGAAGATCAGCAACCCGGCGATCACCGCCGCCACGGCACGACTCAGCACCGGATACCGATCGAGCGCCGCGGCTATCCGGGTAAGCACCGTCGTGATAGATCCGTCACTCATCGGCGCTCCCCACCGCACGGCCGAGTATGGCCATTTTCGGCGCTTTCGTCGCGAATTCGGCTTTGCAGCACCAGGATTGCGGGTGTGGGCCGGGAATCCGGGGTGTTTCAGGCCTCATGGATGGTTACTCCGCGGTGCACGGTGCGCAGGCAGGTGGGCAGCTTCGCCTCGGGGTCGAGCGACGGCAGGCCGGGTACCCGGGAGCGGGGGTCGGTCGACCAGCGTTGGACGGTGTCGGCGGCCGCGGCGACGACGAGGTCGCCGGCGTCCCAGATCGCGTAGCAGGCGGGGGCTCCCGGAACCAGCGTGCCAGCCAGGCCGTCGCGGATACCACCCGCGCGCCAGGCGCCTCGGGTGGCGGCAGCGAAGGCGGCGCGGGGTGAGAGGCCGTGGCCGGGGGTGCGGTGGTTGACCGCGGCGCGGATCGCGGACCAGGGGTCGAGGGCGGTAACGGGGGCATCCGAGCCGATGGCCAGGGCAATACCCGCGGCGGCCATGGCCGCGAAGGGATTCAGGGCGGCGGCGCGCTCGGAGCCCAAGCGGGTGGCGTACATACCGTCCGGACCGCCCCAGCTCGCGTCGAAACCCGGTTGGACACTGGCTATTACACCCCAGGCACCGAGTTGGGCGATCTGGTCGGCGTCGATCATCTCCGCATGTTCGACGCGGTGGCCGCGCGCCGCGACGCCCGGGCCGCCGAGTGCGTCGACAACCTGTCCGAAACCGGCGATGACCTGGTCCATCGCGGCATCGCCGATGACGTGGAAGCCGGCCTGGATGCCAGCCTCGGTGCAGGCGCGCACATGCGCGGCGATCGTATCGGCATCGAGATAGCCCAGGCCGGTTCCAGCGTGGTCGGCGTAGGGCGCGCGCAGCCGCGCGCTGCGCGAGCCGATCGACCCGTCGACGAACAGATCGCCACCCAACGCGTGCACCCCGAGTTCGGCGACCAGCGCCCGCGCCTCGTCGGCGGTGCGCACCGCCTCACCCCAATAGGCCCGCACCTCGACGCCGTGCTCGAACTCGAGCAGTTCGCGAATATCGGTGCGGCCGGCGATCTCCGGTCCGCCGCATTCGTGCACCGCGACGACGCCGCGTGCGGCCGCGGCGTCCAGTGCCGCCTTGCGGGCCCGATCCCGTTGTACGCGATCCAATCCCGCCAGAACTTCGCCGCGCACGAGATGGTGTGCCGCGGCACGCAGCGGCTCACCACGGGTGAACCCGTCCACAGCAGTGACCGCGGCGTTCAGCAGTGCCGAAGACACCACCGCCGAATGCGCGTCCACCCGTGACAGGTACACCTGCCGACCCGGCAGCACCGCCGCATCGATCTCCTCGACCGTCGGCGGCCGCCCCTCCGGCCAACCGGTCTCATCCCAGCCGTCGCCGAGGATCGCGCCATCGGGATGGGCCACCGCGAACGCGTGCAACAGCTCCAGGCAGTGCTCGAGCGACCGTGCCGCCGACAGATCGAGTCCCGTCAGCTTCAGCCCCAGCGCGGTCACATGCACGTGCGGATCGACGAATGCGGGCGCGACGAAAGCCCCGGCCAGATCGATGATCTCTGCATCCGGATGCAGCGCGCGTCCCGGTTGTTCGGCACCCAGCCAGACCACCGTGCCGTCGGTCACGGCCATTGCCGTCGCGTCGGGTGAACTCGAACTGTAGAAACGACCGCCGATCAGCAACTGGGTACTCACGAGAGACCAGTCTGCCGTATGGGCGTTTCAGTCCTTCGAGTCGGACAGCCGCGTTATCGGGGATACGTCCGCCGGTTGCGCCAGCACCGCCATGACCTGCGCATATCTCGGCGGTGCTGCGTAGCGATCGGGTGCGGCCCGCATGCCTGCCTCCACCGCGATCAGTTCCAGCCGCAGCGCTGCTGCCGTGAATCCGGAAATCGACTGTCCCGCAGCGGCTGCGGCCTGCCTGACCGCCGCCGCCAGCTCCTCACTCACCGTGACGGTGAGCTCTTCGGTCGCCATCCGGCCACCCTAGTCCTTTGCGGCGTCCTTCGAAATGGCCGTGGCCGTGAAAATTCGCACGGTTTATCGCGCGAAGGTCCGATCGGCGGGCGAGCGGTTACGGCAGGGCGGGGCGGGTCGACGGGCGCGGGTCGTCGTACCACTCGGTGACCACAACGCCGTCGACCACATCGTCACCGTCGATGATCACGCCGCGATACGGCATCGCCGCGGCCAGACGGCTGAACCGGCGCGCCGCGAACGCGGCGACCAGCGGACGGACCAGGAAGCGGGTCGGCGGCAGCAGCAGAAGCAGTCCGAAGAACGAGGTGACCAGACCCGGGATGAACATCAGGAATCCGCCAGCGGCGACGAGCGCGCCGTCCGCGACCGCGGTACCCGGATTGATTTCCCCGCGCCCGGCACGGCGGAACTGTTCGAAGACGCGACGGCCCTGTGAGCCGATGAGCAGCATGCCCGCGGCGGATCCGGCGATCAGCAGCAGGATGGTCGGCATCACACCGATGAGCTGGCCGACAGCGATCAGCGCGGCGATCTCGACGATGACGTAGAGCACGAACAGTACGGCGGGCATGGCGATCCTTTCGGACGATCTACCCGGTTCAACGTCGCGCGGTCCGATTTTTCTCCCGAACCAGCCTGATAGCTCGCTGAGATCTCACCCGCCGGGTCGAACCAGCCCGGTCTCGTACGCCAGCACCACCGCTTGAACCCGGTCGCGCAGACCGAGTTTCGTCAGCACCCGCCCGACGTGCGTCTTGACGGTCGCCTCGGACAGGTACAACTGCTCCGCGATCTCGGCATTGGACCGGCCCGCCGCGATCTGCTCGAGCACCTCGCGCTCGCGCGCGGTCAGTACCTCGAGCACCACTGGATCCCGCATACCGCCGGGATCATCGGCGATGAGCCGGTCCAGCAGTCGCTTGGTCACCTTGGGCGACACCACCGCATCACCACCGGCCACGCTCCGGATCGCCGAGACCAGATCCTCGGGCGGAGTGTCCTTCAGCAGGAATCCGCTCGCCCCCGCCCGCAGCGCGCCGAGCGCATGCTCGTCGAGGTCGAAGGTCGTCATCACCAGGACCTTGCAGCCGTCGCCCGCCTCGACGATGCGCTGTGTCGCGGCGACACCGTCGACCACCGGCATCCGCACATCCATCAGCACCACATCCGGGCGCAACTCCTTGGCCCGCGTTATGGCGATGGCCCCGTTCTCGGCCTCCCCGATCACCTCGATATCCGGATGCGCACCGAGCACCATCTTCAATCCCATGCGCATGAGTTCCTGGTCGTCGACAACGAGAACGGTAATCGGCACGTCCCTAATCTATCGGCACCGTCCAGCGCGTTTTCGATACCGTGCGCGCAGCGTCGAAAGAATGCCTCCGCTAACAGCTTTCGTTGCCGCGCTGCAGTGGGATGGTCGCGTACACCCGCCATGCGCCGTCGGATGTGCGGCCCGCCTCCAGCGTGCCGCCGAGGACGGCGATGCGCTCGCGCATGCCGACCAATCCCATACCGCCGCCCTCGATCGGGCTCGCGGCCTGCTCCCGCACCGGAACCCCGCCGGTGTCGGTGACCTCGATGACGACATCGGTCGCGCGGCGCTGCACGCGCACCCACGCCTTCGGGTGCGAGCCCGCGTGCCGGAGCGTATTGGTCAGCGATTCCTGGACGATGCGGTGCATGCCGAGACTTACCTCGGGGGTGATGTCGTCGAGTTCGCCGGTCATTTCGAGTTCCACGGCCAGGCCGGTGTCGTGCATCATCTCGACCACCTTGGCCAAACCTGCGGTTCCGTGCTGCGGCAGCTGATCGGGGGCGTGTTCGATACGCAGCAGGGCGACGGTCCTGCGCAGTTCGCGCAGTGCCTCCCGGCCGGTGCCCGCGATGGTGGCCAACGCCCGTTCGGCGGCATCCGGATCGCGGCGCAGCGCGTACTTCGCACCGTCGGCCTGGACGATGATCACGCTGACCGCGTGTGCGACGACATCGTGCAGTTCGCGGGCGATGCGGGTGCGCTCGGCGGCCACGGCATCGTGTGCGCGGCGTTCCCGATCGTAATCGGCGACCGCGAGCCGTGCTGCCACCTCTTGGTCGTAGGCGTGGCGCGCACCGATGAACTCGGCCAGTGTCCAGCACAGTGCGTAGAACATCACGGTGAAGATCAGGTCCGAACCGGATGGCTTGTGCAGCAGCAGAAATGAGATGGCGCTGTCGGCGACCAACCCGAGCGCATACCACAGCGCTTCCTTGCGGCCGACGTAGGCGACCAGGGTGTACAGCATGATGCCGAGTCCGAGCAGCGCGATGTGGTCGGCCTTGTCCTCGGACGCGTAGCTCACGAGTGCCGAGGCGATCGAGAGCCCGAGCATCGCCGCGGCCATCGCGCGCGGGTACAGCCGCCGAAATGCCACCGGACCCGGCAGCAGTACACCGATTCCCAGATAGGCCAGCTTGTTATCGGAGTTGCTGACCCCGAGCACCTCGAACAACATGAGCGCGGCGGCCAGGATCGAATCCGCGATGAGGGGCTTGCCGCGAAGCCACAGACTGAACCGACGCACGAATATCAGCCTAGGTGTGACCGGAACCGGCAGCGGCCGCACCCGCCGACGGCGCAGAACCCAACCATCTGGTTGGCTGACCGGGTGGATTTCGCAGATTGGGCGGCCTTATTGACGGCCGCGACCGCGGCAGGCTGGGTGGACGCGGTGGTCGGCGGCGGCGGATTGATCATCCTGCCGACACTGTTCCTCGTGGCGCCGGGCATCGCCCCGCAGACGGCGCTGGGCACCAATAAACTCGCCGCGGTGGCCGGTACCACCGCATCGGTCATGACGTTCGCGCGGAAGGTTCCGATGCAATGGCGAACGCTGCTGCCCGCGGCGGCAATCGCGGCGGGCACCGCTGCGACCGGTGCGGCTGCGGTATCGCTCATCGATCGCGACCTGTTCATCCCGATTGTGATGGTGGTGCTGGTCGGGGTTGCCGTCTTCGTCACACTGCGACCGTCGATCGGCGTCACCATGGCAACGCATCCGCCGACGCGACGCAAGGTCGTACTCGTGATCGCCATGGCCGCCGGACTGATCGGCTTCTACGACGGACTGCTCGGCCCCGGCACCGGCACCTTCCTGATCATCACCTTCGCCACCATGCTCGGCACCGAATTCGTGCGCGCGGCCGCGATGGCGAAGGTGATCAACTGCGGATCCAATTTCGGCGCACTGGTCTTCTTCGGCGTCACCGGTCACATCATGTTCGCGCTCGGCGCGGCCATGGCGGTCGGCAATGTGGCGGGCGCGATTCTGGGCTCGCACATGGCATTACGCAATGGCGCGCAGTTCGTGCGGGTCGTGCTGCTGGTGGTGGTCGTCGGGATGGTGATCCGTTTGGGATGGCAGCAATTCGGCTGACCGGTCAGTGCATGGGTCCGACGTGCATCTTGGTACTCGACGCGAGCCAGGGCTGCAGCACCCGCGAGGTGGTTTCGTGGATCTTGCGATGCAGTCGCTCACCGTCCACTCGGGCCACCGGACTCTGGAACAGCACCGTCAGCGCACCGGATACCGCGCCGACCACGGCACCGACCAGTGCGGCCGCGCCGACCTCGTCCAGTTCCGCCGGGAACGCCATATGCAACTGGCGCGCGATCTCGCGCTGGGCGACCAGCTGCGCATGCGCGGCGCGTCCGCTCACCGCGGGCACGGTGCGCGAAACCTGTGCGCGCAGTGCGGCTAGCCGCGCGTTCAGATCGTCGACCAGGTGTTCGCCCGGATTGTCACCGGCCGCCCGCAGTGCCCGCAGTAGCACCTCCACCGGCCGCTCACCGGGCCGACGGCTGGCGATCGCCGCCACCGCGGCGCGCACCCGTTCGTCCTGCTCCGGAAACAGCAACTCTTCCTTGCTGGCGAAGTAGTTGAAGAACGTTCGGGTACCCACCTCCGCGGCGGCGGCGATATCGGCCACCGTGGTCTCCTCATAACCTCTGCCCTCGAAAAGTTCGACGGCTGCTTCGAGGAGGGCGCGGCGGGTACGTTCCCGTTTACGGTCACGGAGGGCGGATGGCGGCACGCGGGCACAGTACGGCATAACGCGACTTAGGTACGGTAAGCCCGACTTTCGCGCGCGCCGTGCGACCGAACCGTGATCAAATTCGGCTCGCGTCGGGCTGGTCTGCGGCGATATCGTGGCGCGCCGCGTCGATCACCGAGTCCAGTAGGCCGGGAAAGCGGGCGTCGAGATCGTCGCGACGCAACGACTGCAGCGTCTCGCGACCGGACGGTCGCTGCCAGATGATCCCGGCGTCGCGCAGTACCCGGTAATGATGGGTCAGATTCGACTTGGGCACACCGTCCACGATCGAGCCGCAGGTGTGCTCGCCCCCGTCGGCGAGTACCCGAACGATCTGCAGCCGCAACGGGTTCCCCAGGGCGGCAAAGACATTCGCCAACTGGATCCGATCCCGCTCGGGATGTGCCGTCATCACACGATCAGGATAGCTCGATTGTTGACATACAGTCGAACTGTACGTAAGTATTTGAACAATCCAACTGTATGAGAGGTCGTGTCATGCCGAGCAGTTCCCGATTCGACAACAAGGTCGCGCTGATCACCGGCGGTACCAGCGGTATGGGCCTGGCCACCGCGCGCAGGTTGCTCGACGAGGGCGCGCGGGTGGTCATCACCGGGCGCGATAAGATCCGGCTCGATGCCGCCGTCGAGGAGTTGAACAGCGGTGACCGCGTCCTCGCGGTGCCGGGCGACGCCGCGGATCTGGCCGATCTCGACGCGCTGACCGCCGCCATCCAGGACCGATTCGGACGGCTGGACGTGGTTTTCGCCAATGCGGGCATCGGTGCGTTCCAGCCGCTGACCGAGGTCACCGAGACCGAGTTCTACCGCGTGGTCGATATCAACTTCAAAGCCGCGTATTTCACCATCCAGAAGTCCCTCCCGCTGCTGGCCGACGGTGCTGCGATCGTGATCAACGCATCGTTCGCACTGCATCGCGGCGGGCCCGGCGCGGCCCTCTACTCGGCGACCAAGGCGGCCGTGCACAATCTGGCGCGCACGCTGGCGGCCGAACTGGCGCCACGGGGCATTCGGGTCAATTCCGTGAGCCCGGGCTATACCGCGACGCCGGCGTTCTACGCCGAGGCTTCGGCCGAGGTCCAGGCCGCCGCGGTGGCCTCGGTGGCCGCGGGCCGCATCGGTACCTCCGATGACGTCGCCGCCGCGGTGGCCTTCCTCGCCTCCCAAGAGGCGTCCTACATCAATGGACAGGACCTGCTCGTCGACGGCGGACTCGTCGCCGCCACACCCGCGGCCATGGTGTAAGCCTCGGCGCCGCCGGGCATTTCGTGCGGCGTGGCAGCGATATGGTGTGCGTCAGCGCCCGGGGAGCGGCGCTCGCCCGCCGGACCGACTAGGTTTGGTCGGGTGAGCATCGCGACTTCCAAAGATGTGGACGCCGAGTTCCTTGCGCTACCGCTGCACGCGCTGGCCGACGCCGCCCTGTCCGCGGCGCGCGCGGCGGGTGCCCAGCATGCGGATCTGCGCGTGCATCGGCTGGTCACCCAGTCGATCCGCTTGCGCGACGGCCGGGTCGAGGCGATCAGCAATGCCACCGACCTCGGTTTCGCCGTGCGCGTGATCGTCGACGGCACCTGGGGTTTCGCCTCGCATGCCGCACTCACCCCGGATACCGCCGCCGAGGTGGCGCGCCGGGCGGTCACCGTGGCGACGACCTTGCGCGCCCTCAACCGCGAGCGTGTCGAACTCGCCGACGAACCGCGCTACGACAATGTGCACTGGGTCTCGGCCTACGAGGTGGATCCGTTCGCGGTGCCGACCGCCGACAAGGTCGCACTGCTGCAGGACTATTCGGGCCGCCTGTCCGCCGCCGACGGCGTCGACCATGTGACCGCCTCGGTGCTGCAGGTCAAGGAACAGACCTTCTACTCCGACACCGCCGGCTCCGTGATCACCCAGCAGCGAGTGCGCCTGCACCCGCAGCTCGAGGCGATCACCGTGGATTCCACGGCGGGCGGTTTCGAGACCATGCGCACCCTGGCCGCCCCGGCCGGACGCGGGTGGGAGTACGTCACCGGTGCGGACGGAATCTGGGACTGGAACGAAGAGCTCGCGCAGATCCCCGGGTGGCTCGCGGAGAAGGTGAAGGCACCGAGCGTCGAGGCGGGCCCCACCGATCTGGTGATCGACCCGACCAACCTGTGGCTGACCATCCACGAATCCATCGGCCACGCCACCGAATACGACCGGGCCATCGGCTACGAATCCGCCTATGCGGGTACCTCGTTCGCGACACCGGACAAGCTCGGCACACTCCGGTACGGGACGCCGATCATGCACGTCACCGGTGATCGCACCGAGGTGCACGGTCTGGCCTCGGTCGGCTATGACGACGACGGCGTCGCCGGACAGCGCTGGGATCTGGTGCGCGACGGCGTGCTGGTCGGCTACCAACTCGACCGTGTCTTCGCTCCGCGCTTGGGCCTGACACGCTCCAACGGCTGCTCCTACGCGGACTCCCCGCACCATGTGCCGATCCAGCGCATGGCCAATGTCTCATTGCAGCCGGACCCCGAAAACGACACCAGCACCGCCGAACTCATCTCCCGGGTCGACAATGGCATCTACATCGTCGGCGACAAGTCGTGGTCGATCGATATGCAGCGCTACAACTTCCAGTTCACCGGCCAGCGGTTCTTCCGGATTCGGAACGGCGAACTCGACGGCCAGCTGCGCGATGTCGCCTACCAGGCGACCACCACCGACTTCTGGGGCGCCATGGAGGCGGTCGGTGGCCCGTCCACCTGGCGCCTCGGCGGCGCATTCAACTGCGGTAAGGCCCAACCCGGCCAGGTCGCGGCGGTCAGCCACGGCTGCCCGTCGGTCCTGGTGCGCGGTATCAACATTCTCAACACCCGGACGGAGGCAGGTCAGTGACGGAGCGCATGATGCCCGCGGGCGCGGTGGTCGAGCAGGCGCTGGCGCTCTCACACGCGGACGAGGCGATGGTGATCGTCACCGACGCGCACGAGGCGTCGCTGCGCTGGGCGGGCAACTCGATGACCACCAACGGTTCCTCGATTTCGCGGGAATGGTCGGTCATCTCGATATTCCGGGACGGCCCGAATGCCGCGCGCGTCGGCAGTGTCAGCTCCACCAGCGTCGACCCCGACGATATCGAGGCCGTCGTGCACGCCAGCGAAGCAGCAGCCCGCACCGCCGAACCCGCCAAGGACGCGATGCCGCTATTGACACCGGATGCCGATCACCTGTCGGGCGGCGACGATACCGCCGATTGGGCCTCCGCGCCGGGCAGTACGGGCATCGAGGTGTTCACCGAGGTGGCGCGCGATCTGGCGGGCGGATTCGACGGCGCCGACCGGCTCTATGGATTCGCCCACCACCAGATGCACACCACCTGGCTCGGCACCTCGACCGGCATTCGCCGCCGGTTCGTCCAGCCCACCGGTTCGGTGGAGATCAATGGAAAGCGCGGCGAGGGTGCGGATCTGGCGAGTGCGTGGGTTGGTGTCGGAACCTCCACCTTCACCGATGTCGATATTCCCGGCCTGCTGAGCGAGCTGTCGCGGCGACTGGACTGGTCCAAGCGGCGGGTCGAGTTGCCCGCCGGACGTTACGAAACCCTACTGCCGCCCTCGGCGGTCGCGGATCTGATGATCTACATGGCCTGGACCATGGAGGGCCGTGGCGCGCACGAGGGGCACAGCGCCTTCGCCAAGGCCGGTGGCACCCGAATCGGCGAGCGGCTCAGTGAGATTCCGTTGACACTCTATTCCGATCCCGCCGCCAGCGGACTCGAGTACCGTCCGTTCGTCGCGACGTCATCGTCCTCGGAATCACTGTCGGTCTTCGACAATGGCCTGACCGCCCAGCGCGTGGACTGGCTGCGCGATGGCGTCATCGAATCCCTGGTCTACCCGCGCGCCACCGCCGCCGAATTCGGCGCCCCCACTACGGTTCCCGGTGGGAATCTGCTGCTGACCGGCGGCTCCGGCGCGACGCTCGACACCATGATCGGCAATACCGAACGCGGCCTGCTGCTCACCACGCTCTGGTACATCCGCGAGGTCGATCCGGCCACCCTGCTGCTCACCGGCCTCACCCGCGACGGCGTCTACCTCGTGGAGAACGGCGAGGTCACCGCCGCCGTCAATAACTTCCGCTTCAACGAGAGTCCGATCGACATACTGCGCCGCACCACCGAGGCGGGGGCCACCGAAACCACCCTGCCCCGCGAATGGAAGGACTGGTTCACCCGAACTGCTATGCCGCCCTTGCGAATTCCGGACTTCCACATGTCCTCGGTGAGCCAGGCGACCTGATCCGGCCGGTGCCGGGCTCGCTGGGCGGGCCCGGCGCTCATGATCAAGCGGCGGGGCGATTACGCGCTGGGGGTGATCTCGAGGCCGATGGTGCCGGATTTGCCGCGGCGAATAATGCTCGCGTTCACCAGGATCGGGCCGAGCAGCCAGTACTTCCGCTTGATCAGCTTGCGGACGCGCTGGGTTTCTTCGGCATCGAGCACTCGACCGGTGCCTTCGATGACCTCACCACGCGGCTTGCCCGACGGATTGCACGGCTGCAGGGTGACGGCCGGATTGTTGCGCAGCCGCTTGACCTTCCAGCTATTGGTCTCGGTCCACACGTACAGCTTTCCGTTGTCTTCGGCCGCCCAGACGGCGGTGCCGACCGGCGTGCCGTCCTTGCGGAAGGTCGTCAACAACACGTAATCGGCTTTGCCGACCGCATCCAGCGTGTTCGTCATATGGGCAGCCTATCCGGGATCGAGCCAGCGGGCTCGGCACGCTCGAGCACGGACCGCACTGCGCCCGTCAGTCCGACATTCGGTATTCGCCCGCTTCCAGGCGTTCGAGCACACCGCCGGTCCAGTGCGACAGATTGTCGAATACCCCACTCCACAGCTCGAGCAGATCGGTCGCGTGGGGTGGTTCGTAGCGGCCGGGGAACTTCAGGACCATGGCGAGCAGGTCGTCGCGGACCGCGGCGGCATTGCGGCGTTGTTCACGCAGTTTCTCGATGACGTGCGCACGCGGCAGGGCATCCATGAACGCGATACCCGCGCCGAGTTCCTCCATATCGACGCTGACCAGCGCCTCGTCCATAAGTCTGCGGAACTCGGCTTCCCCCGCCTCGGTCAGTTGGAACAGGGTGCGGCCGGGCCCCTCGGTGCTGCCCTCGGTGCCGAACGCACTCAATTTGCCTTCCTGCGTCAACTGCTTGAGCGCGTGGTAGATCGATCCAGGTTTCACATTCGTCCAGGTTTCGGCACGCCAGGACAGCAGTTCGCGGCGCACGGCGTAGCCGTAGGTGGGCTGATGCAACCGCATCACGCCGAGGACGAGCAGACGCACCGCCGACATTCTGGACTCCCTTTCTCACGGAACCGCCATACTACTCAAATTTGACTTCCGCCGGTTCACCGCCCTAACCTCTGGTAGTCAAAATTGATTACTGCGATCGGGGTGCGCATTGATGACCGATACGGCAGTTCCGGTGCTCCGGAGCGGCGATCTGACCGAAACCCTCGACTTCTACCGAACCCTCGGATACAAGGTCACCCATGAACAAACCCGGCCCTACGCCTACGGCGCAGTGGAGGCCAACGGCTGCGCGGTCCATTTCGCCGCCGCGCCCGCTGGCACCGAACTCCCCGCCGAACAGGTCGGCTGCCTGATCATGCTCGACGATGTCGCCGAGCGGCATCGCACATTCACCGCCGCACTGCGCAAGCGCTACGGGAAGATCCCCGCGAAAGGCTGCCCGCGCATCACCAGATTCCGTGCGGGCCAAAGCCGATTCAGTGTGGTCGACCCGATCGGCAATACCATCATCTACATCCAGCGCGACGAACCCGAGGAACTCGAATACGGCGGCTCTCGCGCACTCGAGGGGCTGGCACGGGTTGTGGACAATGCGCGCATCCTGCGCGATTTCAAGAACGATGACGCGACCGCGATCCGAGTGCTCGAGGTCGGCCTCGGCCGGTTCGGCGCGCAGGCATCGACCCTCGACAAGGCTCGAGCGCTGGCGACACTCGCCGAATTGGCCATTGCCACCGGCGATGCCGAGCGGGCCGCGACGGCACGAGCCGAACTCAACGCAATAGCGCTGTCGGATACCGAGCGCGCCGTCGTCGCGGCAGACCTGAGCGCCGCGACCGACCTGACCGATTGGCTGGCCGAAACCGATTGATCAGCAGCCGGTTTCAGCCTGGTTCGCACCTTCCGGCGGTCGATCTCACTCGGCCGCGGTAAGCACTTGCGGTCCATCCTCGGTGATCGCGACCGTATGTTCGGAGTGCGCGGTCCGCGAACCGTCGGCTGAGCGAATGGTCCAGCCATCCGGATCTGTATAGATTCGGTCGGTCGTGCGGGCGAACCAGGGCTCGATGGCGATGGTCAAACCGGGTCGCAGCGGGAATCCGCGACCGGCGCGGCCCACATTGGACACATGCGGATCCTCATGCATCGTCCGCCCGAGCCCGTGCCCGCCGAATTCGGTGTTCACCGGATAGCCGTTCGCCCGCGCGACCTCCGCGATGGCGGCGGAGATATCGCCCATCCGGTTGCCGGGCAATGCCACCGTGATGGCGGCGGCCAGCGCATCCTCGGTCGCCTTGATCAGTCGCAGATCCTCCGCGTCGGCGGTGCCGACGACCATGCTGGTGGCCGAGTCGGCGACCCATCCGTCGATACCGAGTGCCAGGTCCATGGTCAGCAAATCCCCGTCGCGCAGCGCGTAATCGAACGGAAGTCCGTGCAGGACAGCGTCGTTCACCGAAAGGCAGATGGTGTTGCGGAACGGCCCGCGCCCGAAGGACGGCGCGTAGTCCCAGTAGCACGACACCGCACCGCGTTCGCGAATCCGTTCCCGCACATGGGCTTCCAGCTCCAGCAGGTTCACCCCGACTCGGGCCCGCTCGCGCACTTCCGCCAGGATCTGGGCGACGAAGCGCCCCGCCACCCGCATGCGTTCGATCTCTGCCGCCGACTTCAACTCCACCATGACCAACCTCCATCTCGGTATTTTTATACCGAGCATAGCGGCACTCGGTATAAAAATACCATTCACCCGCGTGACCAGGCGATGTGTTATGTTCGCGAACGCGAATGAGCACTGGTTTTTCGTTGTTCGCGGCCCATCCGCGGCATGTGTTCCACCGATCGACTGCCCGACAGCGAGCGTAGAGGAGCCACCCATGAGCGAGCACAGCGAGCGAACCAACAGCACCACCGCGCGTCGCAAGGCTCTAGCCCTCGCCATCGCACTGGCCCTCGTCCTCGTAGCCCCCGCTTGCCGCAGCGATTCCTCGACGACCCAGAACCAGTCGGGCGCCGCATCCGGGCCGGCCCGCAATCCCTACCTGGCCGCTGCTACCTACGGACTCACCCATATAGATCCCGGCCAGTCCGACACCTTCCCCTACCAAACGCCACAGGGCGAGTTCCATGTCGACCCGAAACAACAGGCGCGGGTCACCTCGGGACCGGTCAACATCATGACGCTCGCCGCCACCGAACCGGACTACATGTGGATCTCCTCCACCCAGGGCGTGGTCTACGTCCAGGTGGGCAATGGCATGTTCCGCGAGATCGCCCGCGCCGATGTGCCCGGTGTTAAGCCGATCGCACCGCAAGCCCTCGACCAGGTACTCAACCAGAACTTCACCGATATCGGCCAGGTGGAGACCGCCGTACACAACGACTGGGGCATCGACTGGACGCGACTCACCAATGGCGTCTACAGCCTGGTGGACAAGGACAATCGGGTCTATTACGTCACGCAGAACGCGGAGATCGTCGTCTTCGGCCTGACCAATGCGAACAATCCCCAAGCGGGCGTACGCATTCTGCGCACCCTCGACTTCAAACCGTGGCTCGGTACCGGCGCGGGACTCGGCGGCCTGCCCGAGTCCATCGTCGGACTGAATATGACCTACGACGGCAAGCTTGCGGTGCTCAGTACCCGCGGCCTGTCGATCATCGACCGGAGCCTGCAGGGTGAACCGCAGCAGGTCCACTTCGGCGTCGACGAGGTGGTCTCCAATGCGATGGCGGTGGACGAGAACGGCGGCATCTACGCCGCCTCCGACAAGATCATGCGCAAGGTCGTGTGGACCGGATCCAAACTGTCGGCCGACGCCACCGACGGCGCGTGGGCGGCGCCCTACGATTTCGGACGCCAGCCACCCGCGGTGAAATTCGGCATCGGCACCGGCTCCACCCCCACGCTCATGGGCTACGGCAAGGGCGACCGGCTCGTTGTCATTACCGACGGGGCCGATCGGATGAAGTTGGTCGCGTTCTGGCGCGACGCCATTCCCGAAGGATTCCAACCGAAGCCGGGCACCAAATCCAACCGGATCGCCGATCAGATCCAGGTCACGGCGGGGCTGAATCCGGAGCCCGAATTCATCCAGAGCGAGCAATCGGTCGTCGTGGACGGTTACGGCGCGTTCATGGTCAACAATGCCCGGCCCGAGGGTGCGCCGGACCGCCTCGTCGATGTGCTCGCCGGCGGGCCGGTCTTCGCGCCCCCATCGGGTATCGAACGGTTCGGATGGGATCCGGCCGACCACCACTGGACCTCGGTGTGGTCGCGCGGCGATGTGGTCGCCACCAGCATGGTGCCAACTGCGAGCACAAAATCCGGCGTCGTGTTCGTCAACGGCTACACCAAGGCCGACGGCTGGGAGGTGACCGGGCTGGACTGGCAGTCAGGAAAGACGGTGCACCGCACCATCTTCGGGCAGAGCAACCTCGGCAACGGCGCGTACGCGTTGGTCCAGTTCTTCCCGAACGGGGATCTGCTGTTCAACAGTGTCGGCGGGCCGTTCCGGGTGAAGTTCAACAGCTGAGCTTGCGTCAGGCGAGGCGGTCCGGGATGGGAGCGAGGGAGAAGTTGCTCCAGATGTAGGTGTCCATCTGGTGTTGGTCACCGCTGAGGTTGAACACCCGGTCGACCTTGCCGTCGATGTTGAAATGCCAGACCAGCGCCCACATGGTGTCGACTTTGCCGACACCCTCGGTGGACCAGCCACGGTGGATGTCGACCACGTATTCGTCGTTGGACTCGAGGAACAGCGGCTCGGCTTGGAACCCAGCCTTGGCCAGTTGAGTGAAGAAAGCGGCGACTTCCTCGACTCCGCGTTTGGTACCGGACAGCGGATGATGCCCGGGAATGGTCCACTCGATGTCGTCGGTGAGCACCTCCCGCATTCCATCGAGGTCGTAGGCGGCGTAGGCCGCGAAAAACTTGGTGATCGCCGCGACTTTATCTGCGCCGGTTGTCATGGTGACTCCTGTTGAGCTGCAATGGTTTACGCACCCAGAACATCGGGATACTGCCCGAGAACCGAAACCGGTCCGGGTGATATCCATGCCCGTGGTTCCGAGAGGGCAGGCTGTTGGCCATTGTTGTGTATATCAGTGCAAGAGCCAGGTGCCAAAGCTGCGGGCCAAGACGGCATGACGATCCACACCGTGGCCGCGACCGCGACGCTCAGCAAGATGACAGAGACAGGAACCCGGCCCGTCACCTGCACGGTTTCCAGACGTTCGACAAGGTCTGCGCGGCGCTTACACCCAGCCTCCGACGATGATCGGGATCCTATGCGCCCTGGCAGTGGTCACCGGTGGAGTGCCGTGACGACGTCGGCGCGCATTCGCGATTCGATGTGGCGAATCAATTTGGTCAGGTCGGCGCAATACACCGAGGGATTTCGGAAGCCGTCGCCCTCACGGTATCGCGAGACATAGTGACCACCGCCGCACACGGTGTGTATCGAGCAGGTGCGGCAGGTGTCGCTGAGCGCATCCACGCCGATCTGGCGCGCCACGATCTCGGGTTCCAGCATTGCCTGGTCGAGCGGATTGCGTTGGCCGGCAGGCAGTTTGGTCGCACCCGAGAACGTCGCCTTCAAGTCGTCGATCTGCGCTACACTGCCGTCGGTTTCGATCACCGCTATTCGGGTGGGACCGAGGCCCCATACCTCCGACTCCACGGTCCCGCCCAGCAGCAGGTCCATGATGTTCTCGAACATTCGGATCCGCGTGTCGAGTTGCGGCGCGCCGTACCAGCGGTCGAAGATCGTGATCAGCCAGTCCGCATACGGAGTGACTCCGGGATCGGCGGAAAACCCGGGGGGCGGCGTCGTCCAATTGCCCAGTGGAATCTCGAAATTGACTGCCGGGGGCTGAAACGCGAGCAATCCTTCATAGGCCTGCAAGGGGTCGTTTGCGAGGTCGATGACGCAGAGCAGACCGTTGAGCAGATGCCGCCGATCGCCGGCCGTCAATTTCTCGAGGGCGGCAGCGACCCGAGAGTAGCTCCCGGCGCCGCGGCGGTCCCGGCGGTGGCGGTCGTGACTGTGCTCATCACCGTCGAGACTGACGGTGATGCTGATGTCCCAGTCGTCGCAGATCCTCAGGAACTCGTCGTCGAGCAGCACGCCGTTGGTCTGCAGAGTGAGGGTGACAGCGGTAATCGGCTCCAGCGCCGCCCGCGCGTGCGATGCGAAATACTCGAGATTGGCATGACCCGCCATGAGCGGCTCGCCGCCGAAGAAGACGAGACTCACCGCGGGAGGGCCGAACCTGCGAACGTGATCGGTGATTGTTCGGAGGGCGTCGTCGAAAACCTCCCGGCGCATCGCCTTCGGCTGCTCCCGCCAACTCTGATCGGCCATTTCGTAGATGTAGCAGTAATCGCACGCCAGATTGCATCGGCTGTGAATCTTGAGGAGAAATTCCGTAAAGGGAAGGGGCTCGAATCCGTTGCGCTGCAATGCGGCCACGTCGAGTCCTGTTTCGGGCCATGACTTCCGCACTGCGGGCAGCCCAAGTGCCACCGATGTCGGTTCCATTGTGTGCTCTCGATTCCTGGTTTCAGATATCAGTGCGTGGGCGGTCGGACAACCACCGCACCAGCTCGACCACGTCGGTCTCGGTGCCGTCGGACAGCAGCCGCTGGTACAGGCGCGCCGCCACCTCGGCCCGATCGTTGAGAACGCCGAAGTCGTTGTCGGGGAACAGTTCCGGCAGGCTCAAGGCCAGACCGGCCCAGAGCTGCGGGAGCAGCGGGTCGACACGCAGCTCCAAGGCGTACAACTCGACGGCCTCGGCTGGCTCGCCGGCCAGGTATGCTCGAGTGCCGCGGGGCAGATCAGCGGGCGCGACGCTCGAAGCGGCGGTCGGATCGTGCATTCTCAGCCGCACCGGAATATGCAGATCGCGGTGGCGATCCGGGATCGTCTCCTGATCCACGTACCGTACGGACGGCAGTATCGCGGGAGGTGCCGCTCGCGCGACCCACAGCTCTGCCAGCTCGGCCAGCTCGGCGTCGTTGGATGTACGATTGCGCACCTGCCAAGAAGTGCGATGTGCTACCAGAATCTCGGCCACCGCGTCGCGCGCCTCCGCCGGCACGTCCTCGTCGGCCCACGGCCGGACGCCTGCGGTCAGCGCGCTCATGAACTCCTCGCCACGCTCGGTCAGCAGGCCCGAACCCGATGCCTCCACCATCGCGGTCGCCAGTTGTGTACGCCAGCGCTCGAATTCGATGTGCGCCCGCATCGATCGGTGGCAGTCGGCGTGCCGGTGTACCCGCCAGAAGTCGGTGACCCCGAAGAAGGCGTAGATCCCGTGCATCAGACCGAGGATCGGCCGTGGATCATCGCGCCACGGCGCGTAGAAGCGACACGTCGGGTCGGGATCCACTATCAGCACCTGATCGGCGAGCATGGCGAGTTTGCTGTGCTGGATCTCGTGGATCAGCGAGACCGCCATTTCACAAGAGTCCTTCGGGGCTGTGGTGTACACACAGCCGGTCCCGCTGAAGGCGGTGTGGCCGATGGTCGCCGCCACCGGTCGCGCGGTGAGCGGCGTCAGGAGCCGCAGGCAGGCACGCATCGGCGCCAGATAGCCGGGGAAGTCTCGTCGCAGCAGGTGCCAGGCCTGCGTGAAATCCTTTCGCCAAGTGCCGAATTCGTCGGTCGTGAGCCGCGGTGCCGTACCCGAGGGCAGGTCGCGGAACGGATCGAGATCATCGAGGACGACCTCCGGTTCGCCGTTCCCGCCGTGCAGCCGCCGCAGCGGCAGCCACGCCGGGTCGGACTCGTCCGCCGGCGACACCACCGAGATCGGAGCGCTGCCGTCAGCGACGATGTGTATCGAGCCATCCACCCAGGTCAGCTTGCAGTGGCCGTAGTCTCCCGCGGATCCAACCCGCGCCATCCCGATCCCGGGCAGCATAACTTCGCCATTGCGTACGACGACCCGCATCGATCCGCTGGGCAGATTCGTGACCACGGCGGCCGCCGCTAACCAGCCGAGGTAGCCGCAGTCGACCCACAACGGAGTTGGTTCCCGATCGTCCGAGGCGTTGCGCAGGCGCTGGAGCACGCGGCCGAGCCAAACCCCGGTGTGCGGGTAGACCAGCAGTGCCTCGACCGCGGCCGGATGTGACTCCTCCAGCTCGGTCAGGACCCGATAGGCATCGGAAAGGCCGGCGTCGTCGTCGATTTCCGGTTGGCGAGCGGTGACTTCGGTGATGAGCGCGCGTAGTAGTACGAGTCGTACGGTCAGCATGTCCGAAGTCATCCGGACGAGGGCTGACTCCGTGCCGTAACCAGTGAACAGCTCGGCCGCTGCATCGTCGATACCGATGGTCGGGGCGGACATGGTTGCACTCCTGTCGTCAGTGATCGGCGGCGGTGGCGAGGTCGGTGCGGACCCGTGCTCCGATGTGGTGGATCAGCTTGGTCAGGTCGGCGCAATACACGGAGGGATTGCGGAAGCCGTTATCGGCGCGATACCGGTGCACGTAATGCCCGCCGCCGCAGACGCTATGGACAGAGCATTCCCGACAGGTTTCACTCAGGGCGTCCGCGCCGATCTGACGAGCGACGATCGCGGGTTCCAGCAGTGCGAGGTCGAGCGGATTGCCTACGTTCGCGGTGCGCAACTTGGTGGCCCCCGCGAAGGCCGACTTCAACTCGTCGACCTGCTCCAGCGTGCCGTCGGTTTCGATCACGGCCAGCTGAATGGGGGCCAGCCCAAGTAATTCCGATGTCACGGAGCCGCCCAGCAGCAGGTCGATGATGTCATCGAAGATCCTGACCCGGGTCTCCAGCTCCGGCGCCCGGAACCAGCGATCGAACACCGGGATCAGCCAGTCGGCGTAGGGGGTAGCGGTTTGGTCGGCGGTCGACGCCGGTGGTGGCGTCATCCAATTGCCGTGCGGAAGTAGAAAATCGACCGCCGGGGGTCGAAAGGCCAGCAGCGCTTCGTAGGTCCGCACCGGGTCGTTGGCCACATCGATGGTGCAGAGCAGGCCGGCGAACAGGTGCCGGTTCTCGTCCGCCGTCAGTTGCGTGATCCCGGCCGCGACGCGCGTGTAGCTCCCGGCGCCCCGCCGATCCCGGCGATGCCTGTCGTTACCGCTCTCGTCGCCGTCGAGGCTGACTCCGACGCGAACATTCCAGCGCGCGCAGATGCGCAAGAACTCCGGGTCGAGCAGCGTGCCATTGGTCTGCACGCCCAGTTGCACCTCGGTGATCGGCTCCAGCGATTCGCGCGCCGACCGGGCGAAGTATTCGAGATCGCGATGTCCGACCAGCAGCGGTTCGCCACCGTGGAACACAAGATCCACCGCGGGCAGCTGGAAGCGGCGAGCATGATCGGCGATCATCCGGAGGGCCTCGTCGAAAACCCTGCGGCTCATGGTCTTCGGCTGATCGCGCCAGCTTTGATCGGCCATCTCGTAGACGTAGCAGTAGTCGCAAGCCAGGTTGCAACGGCTGTGGATCTTGACAACGAATTCCGTGAACGGCAGCGGCTCCCAGCCGCTGCGGCGCAGCCCGTCGACATCCAATCCATGTGCGGGCCAAGACGTTTGCACCACGGGAACGCCCAATGGCACCGGGCCGGACTCCATATTCGCTCCCTCGAGCTGCGGGAACAGCCACGGGCGAGCTGCTACCGAGTCGCCCGTGGCCGCGTGATCACTTGGTGGGGTTGATGAACGACTTGAACCCGCCGGGGGCCCTGTCCTGCGAACCCTTGGCGTAGCGCTCGAGGGCGGCTCGCATGGCCGGAGTGCAGTGCGTGGCCAACTCTTCCGTATTGAGTGCGGCGAGTTCATCGAGTCTTCCCATTTACGGGACCTCCTTTTCTGTATTCCCGTACCGGCACGGCAAATTGCCAGGCGTTGCAAGAATTGATCCGCTCGACAATGCCGACAAGCGAAACGGGATATCTACCAATGGGTGACCGGTTGTCCTCCCGAGAGGGATCTTAATCACATGAAACGTCGATCGCTCACATCTGTTCCCGTTACTGGGAAGGGCATCTCGCACTTCTACAACAGCTACATCGCAACCTTGACCGTCACGATCACACCCGCCGCGATGTCCAGTGCCTTCGCCACAAACCCGGCACGCCCGGTCCGTATCCGCCATATGCGTGGCACCCATCCTCGCCCATGCCGCGACCAACTGTTCATACGAAATACCCGAGTAAATCCCACCCACATCCTTGATTGCACCGGTCGCCGACCCATACCTCTCCCCCGCACCCGTCGCAACGCCCCGCACCTGCCCGAGCCAGTTCACGCACATGGTCTTCGTTGATATCCGGATGCGGCACGCCACAAATATTGAGGAAGAACGCAGCCTCACCCGGAATTTCTATTGCCGCAGCCGGATCCCCTCCCGTGGATCAGGACACCCGCTGCGGCGCCCGCGTTCGCCGATGCTCTCTCGAGAACTCCCAATTCCCAACCATGGGAGTTGGGAGTGCCAGGAATCCCGTTGTCTTGCAATAGACTTCAGCCAGCCGGGTCGACGACGTCGGCCGGCGAGGCGATCTCCCATGACTGTAGCCGGAATTGCCGGTCGATTACTCGACTGCGCGATCGGCAATTTCACTATCCGTCAATGTGAGTGAAAGAAGGAGGTATCTCATGGGAAATCTTGTCGAACTCGCCGGACAGGTGCGGCGCAGTTGCTGACCAACTCCGGCCCCGCTCTACGCGCCGCGGTCGAGCGTCATCTCATCCATGCCGATCAAGGCCACGGTGAATTCGATTCGTTCATCAACCCCGATAAGTAGTCCGGCGATATAGAAATTTGCCACGGGTGGCTTGGTGCAGCGCTACCCGTGGTCGTTCACACCGGTAGAGGGAGCAAGAGATAGCGCCGTTGCCTGTATCGATAAGACATTTCCGGGAGCAACCCTCTTGGCCCGCGGCGGGATTGGATGTCGACGAATTATGTCGCGGCGACTGGAAGCCGCTGCCCTTCGTCGAGTTCGTCGTCAAGATTCACAGTAGGTGCAATTCGGCTTGTGACTACTGCTATATCTACGAGATGGCCGACCAGAGTTGGCGTACGCAACCGAAGACGATGAGCCATCAGGTTTTCGACGACGCCCGCCGGATGATCGGCGAGCACGCGCGCCGATTCGCGCATCGGTATGAAGAAGTTGATCTACCACATCGAATCTCGTGTCCGTGCGGACATCGACTCTGCCATCAACCTAGCGACGGGACACCCACATGCCAACGACAGTCACCGGGATCGACGATGTCACGGCCAGTTTGAGTTCCGGCCACGGAACCGAGGCGGCCATCGCGACGCTGACCGAAGGCGCGCTACTGATGCGGCTGATCCTGCTGCGCAGGCTCATCGCCGAAACCGCGTCGCGCCCCGAAATCGCCGACGCCGCAGGGCTTTCCCTTGCCTACCAGACGCTGGCCGAACTGCAACGATCCCATCCGGCCGAGGTCGTGACGTTGTTGTCGTACCCACACGTCGGCCCGTGGCTCGCCCAGGTCCTGCAGCGCCTTCATGCCGAGCCCGACGACGCGCCGACCCCACTGTGGGCCGACTGTGGCTACCTGGGCTGGCTCGCCGCGGCAGGCGCCATCGCCTGTCTACCCGAAGGTTCCATCAACGTCGTAGTGCGGAACGGCGTGGTGATGTTGCCCGGGATCGGCAGGGCCGAGCTCGGCCCTGCCGCGGACAACGGGCACTGCGAACTGCACTGGACACGGGACGGCGCACTGCGCTTCACCCGGGGCACCAGCACAGTTCTCGTCCCGTCCCGGGATGACGAGTCCGATCCCGCCTGGCTGCCGCTGCGGCGATTGCGGGGGGCGGATGCGGAACGGGAGGTGTTCCTCGACGACCTGGACCCGTTCCGATACTTGCTGGACGGTCAGCAGCCACCCCGGCTCACGACCGCCCAAACCAGCACGTGGCAACAGGATTTCGCGGCGGCGTGGGAACTACTGCGCCGCGACTTCGACCGGTACCTCGTGCCGATGCGCAGTTGCCTGCAGTCTTTGGCGCCGTTGAGCGCACAACCACTCGCGGCGAGCACGAGCCACACCGCATTCAACGGAGTCGGCTGCGTCTACACCACGGCCCCCGCGGACCCATGCCAGCTGGCGCTCACGCTGATCCATGAGGTCCAGCACACGAAGTTCACGCTGCTGACCGATCAGATCGTGCTGTTCGATCCCGATCCGGTGTGCCGCTTCTACGCGCCGTGGCGCGACGACCCGCGTCCGATCATGGGCCTGCTGCACGGGATCTACGCGTTCTTCGGAGTCACCGACTTCTGGCGAATACATCGTCACGCCGACTGCCACCGATCGATGCAGGCGAACGTCGATTTCGAATTGTGGCGTCTGCAGGTGGAAGGTGCCGTGGCGCAGGTATCGACCTCGAGCCTGCTCACCGAGGCGGGTTCGCATTTCCTGAACGCGCTCAGTGCTGAAATGCGCCCCTGGGGCGAGGAGGACGTACCCACGGCGGTCAGGGTCGCTGCGTCCGAGGTGGCGATAGCGCATCGGACGTTCTGGCAGGTGCGGAACCTGAAACCGGACATCGGCGGCATCGCCGAGCTGGCCGCGTGCTGGATCGCGCAGGCGCCACGGCCCGACGGCCTGCCGCCCGCGGATCAGGTGGACCAGAGGGCCGTGCCGAACGACCATCGCCGCCTGCACCTTCCAGCGCAGCTGAAGCTGCTGGACCACGCCGCGGCCGAAGCTCTATCGATCCCCGAGCAGCCGCGCGGTGACCGGGCCTATCTGGCGGGTGACCTGGCTGCGGCGGTCGCACTGTACACCGAGGAGCTGCACATCGACCCGCTCCGGCCACAGTTGTGGGCGGGCTTGGCGCTGGCGTTGCCGAAGCTCCACCCGGACGATGACTTCAGTGTTCTCGATGACAGGGCCGAGGTCGCCGCCCACCTGTGCCAGGTACTGCTGGCGGATGCCGAAGGTGTCGAGATCGTGGATCTGGTGCGGTGGTTGTCGAGGAATCCGCGCACTCATGGGTAGATCGGGAATCCACACCAACCGGAACTTCCTGCTGCTGTGGTCCGGAAACGCGACATCGCTGGTGGGATTCCACGGCGTCCGAATCGCCTACCCGATGCTGGTTCTCGCGGTGACCGGCTCGCCCGCCGCGGCGGGATGGGTCGGTTTCGCGTTGAGCCTACCGAGTCTGATCTTCCAGATCGCGGCCGGCATCGTCGCGGACTATTCCAACCGGATTCGGACCCTGGTGATATGCCAGATCATCGGGTTGATCGCGGCCTGCGTGGCTGCCGGAGCGGTCGCTGCCCAGCTCCCGAGCCTCGCGCTGATAGTCGGTGTCACAGCGTTCATCGAGGGCAGTGTCTACGTCTTCGTCGGCCTCAGCGAGCTCGGCGCGATCCGCGACGTGGTGTCGCACGCACAGCGACCCGCCGCGTTCTCGTTCCTCGAGGCCGAGCAACCGATCGCCATCCTGGTCGGACGAGCAGCAGGTGCGGCGGTCTACGGCGTGGCCCGTTGGCTGCCGTTCATTGCCGACGCCGTGTCGTATCTTTACTGCCTCGTCGCACTGTTGCTGATCCGTCCGGACTCGCCAGCACCGCCGAAAGCCGCCGAGTCCGAGCGTCATTCGGTCCGGCGCACCATCACCGACGGCTTCCGTGTCGTATGGACCGAACCTTTCCTACGGATATCGACGGCAATGATCGGACTGTCGAATATCGTCATTCAGCTCGTCATGCTGCTGATACTGGTGGAACTGAGGAACGGCGACGGTCCCACGTGGACCGTCGGCGTGGTGCTCGGCGCCGCGGGCGTCGGCGGAGTACTCGGCGCCGCCGCGGCATCACGGCTCACCACTCGCTACTCTCCCCGGAATGTCTATCGGGGCGCGCTGTGGGCATGGACGGCGCTGCTCGTTCCAATGGCGTTCAGCGCCAATCCCTTTGTACTGGCCGTGTGTTGGTGTGGCGTCGGCGGCGTGGGGGTCGTCAGCAACGTCGCGTTGACGATATCCCGGCTCGATGTGATCCCCGAACAGACGTTAGGTCGCGCGGTCGCGACGATGGCACTGTTCTGCGACGGCGCGGTCGCGCTCGGCGCGCTCGGGGCGGGCTATCTGCTGTCCACAGTGGGCGCCGTCGCCACGCGATGGTTAGCACTCACGGCCATGTTCACACTCGCCGCATACGCAAGTACTCGCACTACCCGCTCTCGCGATCTACCGCTTGTGCTGACATCACCCGATTCCTGAAGCGAGAGCCTGCTCGTCCCAGCGGCGCAACCTCGGCAACGGCGCTACGCGTTGGTCCAGTTCTTCCCGAACGGGGATCTGCTGTTCAACAGTGTCGGCGGGCCGTTCCGGGTGAAGTTCAACAGCTGAGCTTGCGGTATTTAAATACCATCCATATTCTGGTCGGATGGTCCGACTTCCGCTGACACCCGCCCAGGTCGAGGCCGGTCGCCGCCTCGGCACCCGACTGCGGGCCGCGCGCGCCGATCGCGACCCGGCCCAGATCGCCCGGGCGGCGGGCATCTCGCCGGAGACACTGCGCAAGATCGAAACCGGACGGCTGCCGACACCCGCATTCGGCACGATCGTGTCGCTGGCCGCAGCCCTGGAGATTCCCTTGCAGGAACTCGCCGATACCTGGCGTTCGGCCGGACTCGCGGAATCGGCCTGATCTACTCGGGGGTGATCGCGATCCCGACGGAGCCGTCCGCACCCTTGAGCAGCTTGTGCAGCCGGATCAGCACGGTGCCGATGATCCCGTACTTGCGCGACACCAGATCGCGCACTCGCTGAGTGCCGGCCGCATCCAGGACCTCGGCCTTGCCCGCGAACTTCTCCTCGCTCTTCGGGCGGCCACGGCCATTGCATACCTGCACGGCCACCTCCGGATTGCGACGAATCCGCTTGACCTTCCAGGTCTTCGGGTTGGTCCACACCACGATCCGGTCGCCGTCCGGCGCCACCCACACCGGTGTGCCGACCGGTGTGCCGTCCTTTTTGTAGGTGGTCAGTAGGGCGAAAGTGCTCGTACTCAGCTCGTTCCAGGTCATACCGAAAACGGTAGGCCGCGGCGGTAGCTGCGACATCCGTCTGCGGGCAGAACGCGCCCGTACGCGTGCTGACGTACCACGACACAGGCGATGGGCGAGCCGCCGCCCGCCTTTTCACCCCTGCTAAGCCCCGATAGGCCCGGAAGAAGGTCCGCACGTCATCGAGCAACCTCTTGGATGCCACTCGTGAATCCGACCGCGATCACGCTGACGCCGAAAAATGCGCTCGCGCAACGATGCTCACACTGAGGTGGAAGCGGCATAATCAGCGGCTTTGCAGGACAGACCCCATCACGATAGGAAGATCGGTCGGTCGACCTCGGGGATCCAGCAGTCGGTCGCGATATCTCTGTTGTAACTACCGCGGAAGTGGGCGATGAGGGGTCCGAGGGCGGGGTGCATGTTGGTGGTTTCCCACAGTAGGGCGTGGGGGTAAGCGGGGGTGGGGGCGGCGATAGGGAGTCGGCGGATGTTCGGGTTCCAGGGGGTGAGGAAGCCGTCTCCGCTGAATGTCGCCAAAGTGGCGGAGCTGGCGATGCGGTCCAGCACGGATTCGAAGCCGGACGGGCTGTTGCCGTTGGCGCTGGGTTTCGCGTCGGGGTCCGGGTCGAGGTCCGTGATGATGGCAATCCCACTGAACTCGCTCAACTCTCGGTAGAAGTCGGCCCACTCAGAGGGCACCGAAGCGCCGGGCACCCAGACCGGATAGGGCACGATGTCGGCGAGTGTCACCGCCGAATGGCCGACCAGCGGATGGTCCTTGCCGACCAGTATGTGCAAAGGCTCTACATATGCCGGGAGGACACCGATGCCGGGCGGCAAGGGCTGCGGCCCACCGTTCGGCCGAGCGAACGCCCCGTCAGCGCGCCCACACACCAGGGCGTCCCGCGAGGTATTGAACGCATTGGACACCACGATCTCGACATTCGATTCGGGGTGGCGATCTAGGTAGTACTGGATCGACCGCGAGGTCACCTGCCGCTCACCGAGGATCGCGACACGCAACGGCCGCTGCTCCGACCGCAACGAGGCAATCGTCTCGTCCGCGGCCACCAGCAGCGACCTGGCAAACGGCAACATGGTCAACCCCGCAGCGGTCACCTTGCCCGACCGGCCTCGGTCGAACAGCCGCACCCCGAGCTGGCTCTCCAGCTTGGCGATTCGCTTGGACACCGCCTGCTGGGTGATCCCGAGCATCGTCGCCGCATGACTGAACTGCCCCTCGTCGGCGGCGGTGACAAACGTCCGCACGGCCGCCAGATCGAGATCCGCCACGACACCTCCATCTACACCGATCGGTTGCGTATCGTAGCGTTTCAATTGTCCGGCCACCAAGCGATCACCTGGTGATCTGCCCGCCAAATCCCTTGCGGTCATGCCGTTTTGCACAACCGCATGGCAGGTGAACCCCGGACGGAGTCAGTAGACGCCCTCGATCACCGCTTCGCCACCGAAGGTCTCGACCGGCGCGGGC
This sequence comes from Nocardia sp. NPDC004604, assembly GCF_040609795.1. Classification (NCBI taxonomy): domain Bacteria; kingdom Bacillati; phylum Actinomycetota; class Actinomycetes; order Mycobacteriales; family Nocardiaceae; genus Nocardia; species Nocardia sp. NPDC004604. The sequence goes on along the minus strand of NZ_JBEXLC010000048.1, from coordinate 450 downwards.
GAGGACACCGAATCGCCGATCTGGCCCGCCAGTCCACGTACGCGGATCACCGTGTCACGCTCGAGGTTGTTGGGCAGGAACATGCCCTTGCTGACATGGTTCATGACGATCTGCCCGCGTTCGCCGTACTCGACCGGCAGGCCCGTCGCCGGATCGATCACGCGGAAGGTCACCACGGGGCTGCGCGGGTCGTAGACGAGATCTTCGTCGGGGCTCAGTCCGGGACGTTCCGCCGCGCTTTCCAGAATCATCAGGCTGCCGTACCTGCTGATCATCCGAACGTCCGGAAAGAACTTGTGGCGCAGGATGAAACGCTCGTCCACGGTCATGTGCGCGCCGCCCCAGAAGATCAAGTCGACGTTGGTGTTGATGAGTTCGGTCAGTCGTGGGCGGCGAAGACGACATGCGCTCCGGTACGCGCGGACCAGTAGATCGCGCCACCGGGGAACA